>CALWEX010000053.1 GCA_944377425.1 uncultured Clostridia bacterium | reverse complement strand
GTTCTCTCTTACGAACTTCACCCATTATACCATCTCTGGCACAGTTTCTTTTAAAGCGACGAAGAGCACTATCCAAGGATTCATTTTCTTTTACTCTAACCTCTGACATGAATTTCCCTCCCTCCGTGAGCTTAATCTGCTATGACGCACAGACTTAACATAGTCTTTACAGTACATCACATACTTAAAGATTATACACAAAAACAGCTATTACGTCAACACTAAAAATTTTTTTAATATAAAAATCGTTAATTTTATTAAAAACCAATTAATAATATTGGCAATATTTAAAAAGCAGGGAATAAATCATAATTATCCCCTGCTTAATATTACTGTTTATAAAACTATATAATTTTATTCACTTTCTTTTTTAAATATTACAAAACCAAGCGGTGGAAGTGTAATATTTATGCTGTAAGGCGCTTTTGAACACCTGTAATCCTCGGCTGTATACTCACCTTGATTAAGCCTGCCAGTGCCGCCGTAGCGCAGATTATCACTGTTAAACACTTCTTTATAAACGCCCTGTTCATAAACTCCAAGCTTAAATGTATCGTATGTTGTTTCGGTAAAATTACATACAATAGTAAGCCTTTCAGCGTCACATCTTCTTTCAAAAGAAACTATGCTTCTTGAAGCATCGTCACAGTCTATCCACTCAAAACCGGCTGGGTCAAAGTCTTTTTTCCACATAGCCGGATGCTTTAAATAAAAGTGGTTTAAATCCATCATATAGTCTTTAAGGTTTCTGTGAGTATCGTACTGCAATAAGTGCCAATCAAGACTTCTAGCCTCGCTCCATTCAGAAAACTGGCCTATTTCGTTACCCATAAACAACAGTTTTTTACCCGGATGACCGTACATAAATCCATATGAAACACGCAGATTAGCGGCTTTCTGCCACAAATCTCCCGGCACCTTATAAATCATTGCACCTTTCATATGCACAACTTCGTCGTGGGAAAGCACAAGTATAAAGTTTTCGTTATAATTATACATCATGCTGAATGTAAGGTAATTGTGGTGATACTTTCTGTAAACAGTTTCTTTTTTAATATAGTTTAAGAAATCGTTCATCCAGCCCATGTCCCATTTAAAAGTAAATCCAAGACCGTTATACTGGGTATCACGTGTAACGCCTTCCCATGATGTTGACTCCTCAGCCATCATCATAACACCAGGGAATGTTTTTCTGATTATTGAATTTAAGTGTTTCAAAAACTCAACAGCGTCTAGGTTCTCCCTTCCGCCATAACGGTTGGCTATCCAGTCGCCGTCGTTTCTGCCATAATCAAGATACAGCATAGACGCAACAGCATCTACTCTTAAACCGTCTATATGATATTCTCTGAACCAGTAAAAGGCATTTGCTATAAGGAAGTTTTTAACTTCATTTCTGCCGTAGTTAAATATATAAGTACCCCACTCCCTATGCTCTCCAAGGCGTGAGTCTTCATGCTCATAAAGGGCAGTACCATCAAAACGTGCAAGACCTGCCATATCTTTTGGAAAATGTGCTGGCACCCAGTCCATAATAACACCTATGCCGTTTTGATGACATGTATCAATTAAATACATAAAATCTTCCGGGCTTCCATAACGGCTTGTAGGGGCATAGTATCCTATTACTTGGTAACCCCAGCTTCCGTCAAAAGGATGCTCAGCAAGTGGCAAAAACTCAATATGAGTATAGCCCATTTCTTTAACATACTTAACAAGCATTTGGGCAGCCTCTCGGTATGTCATAAACCTGTCTTCGTTGCCTACACGGCGCCATGAGCCCATGTGTACCTCGTAAATATTAACAGGCCTGTCATATCTTTCGTGCTCAGAACGGTATTTAATCCATTCCTCATCATTCCACTTATAATTATGGATGTTATAAACAACAGAAGCCGTACCCGGCCTTAACTCCATAGCAACACCATAAGGGTCTGACTTATCCGTAACGCCGCCATAAGCATCTTTAATTCTAAATTTGTATTTATCGCCTGATTTTACCTGTGGAATAAAAATTTCCCAAATACCGCTGTTATTTAAAAGCCGCATTTGACTTCTTCTTGGGTCCCACATATTAAAATCGCCTATAACACTAACACCTTTTGCATTAGGTGCCCAAACGGCAAATGAAACACCTTCTACTGAGTCTATAGTCTGCTCGTGAGCGCCTAATTTATCATAAATTCTGTAATTATTGCCTTGTGCGAAAAGATATATGTCATAATCTGTAACAGTAGGCTCAAATGTATATTGGTCAGGCGTAACCCATACATTACCGCCGCCGAAATCGACTATAAGAGTATAATTAAAATACTCTTTTTTGTCATCAATTATTACAGAGAAAAATCCATCGTCATGTATCTTTTCCATTTTGTACTTTTTACCGGAAGCATTGTCCTTAATATCAATGGAAACAGCCCCTGGTATCAGCTCTCTTACAACGGTAAAGTCATTACCGTCTTTAGAAACAATATGCATTCCCAAAACACTGTGAGGATCACCGTATTCGTTTCTTAAAAGCAGTTCAATATCATTTATCGTAACCGTATCTCTCATAGTGCGCCGCCTCCTTTAATTAAAAAACAAATGCTTATTATTTGCAGTTTTCAAACGCCTGCTCAAAATCAGCAATAATATCTTCTGGCTCCTCAATACCTATTGAAAGCCTTATCATTTCAGGTGAAATGCCGCAGTCAATAAGCTCTTGGTCAGAAAGCTGTCTGTGTGTTGTTGATGCCGGCTGAAGTACGCATGTTCTTGAATCTGCAACATGTGTAACAAGAGCTACCATTTTAAGTGAGTTAATAAACTTTCTTGAAGCGTCCCTTCCGCCTTTAACACCAAATGTCATAACACCGCTGCATCCGTTAGGAAGATATTTTTCAGCAAGGCAGTGATACTGGCTGCTTTCAAGGCCTGGATACTTAACCCATGCACACATATCATGTGCTTCAAGATATTTAGCTATTTTAAGAGCATTATCGCTGTGTTTTCTCATTCTTAAATGAAGAGTTTCGCAGCCAAGGTTAATAAGCCATGAGTTAAATGGGCTTGGAGTCATACCAAAGTTTCTCATCATCTGAACTCTTGCCTTTGTAATATATGCTGTTTCTCCAAAGTTTTTAAAATAGCTTACACCATGGTAGCTTTCATCAGGCTCAACAAAATCAGGGAACTTGCCGTTATCCCAATTAAAGTTTCCGCCGTCTACAATTATACCGCCAAGAGCTACAGCATGTCCGTCAAGGTATTTGCTTGTGGAATGAACAACAATATTGGCACCCAGCTCAAAAGGTTTGCATAAAGCAGGTGTAGCAAATGTATTGTCAATCATTAAAGGCACACCTAATTTTTGAGCTACTCTTGAGAACTTACCAAAATCAAGAACCTTAGCTAAAGGATTGCTTATAGACTCGCCGTAAACAAGCTTTGTGTTGTCTTTAGCAAGGGCAAGCATTTCTTCTTCTGAAATATCAGGGTCAAACATAATAGCTTCAATGCCTAAATCTTTAAATGTAGTTGTAAAAACAGTATAGGCACCGCCATAAATATTATTAGCAGCAAGTATGCTGTCGCCTTTTTTGCACATATTAAGTACAGCAAGTGTAATAGCAGCCATACCGGAAGATGTGGCAAGAGCGCCAACTCCGCCTTCCATAAGTGCTATCTTTTTTTCAAGTATGTCAGTCGTAGGGTTAGAAAGCCTTGTATACATGTCTGTGTCCTGTTCAAGGTCAAAAACTCTTGCCAGTTCTTCACAGTTGTCATATCTGTATGTAGTGCTCATTGTAATAGGCACAACTCTTGCTTTAGCATTTTCAGGCCAGTAAACGCCCTGAACAGCTTGTGTTCCGATTTTCCAATTATTTTTATCCATACTTAAATCAACCTCCTGTTTATAGTCTTGCTTTTATAATTATACTTTAAACCGCCGGATTTTTCCATAATAATTGAATAATTAATCAGTCAATGATACAATATTTTATTAAAAATACGAGAAAGGATGATATGAATTGACAGAACAAAGCTGGGATTTAACACCTATTTATGAATCTTTTGAATCAGATTTATTTAAAAACGATATAAAAAAATTAACAGAACTTGTTGAAAGACTTTCAGAAAAACTTGAAAAAGCAAAAAATTCAGATATATCCGATATACTTTTAGTTTATATTGAAAATTCAAATACTTTAGGCACACTTGAATCAAGATTAAGTGAATACTGCCTTTTAAATTTAAGCCAGAATTCAGACAACAGTAAGGCTTATTCATACCTTGACAAAATAAATGATATTTCATCCAAAACAGCCGAAGCTGAGTCTAAAATCTGCCACGCTCTTTTAAATGTTAAAGACATTGAAAAAGTTATTGATTCAAATTACACACTTAGAGAACATTCTTATTTCATTAAAGAGCTTTATCAAAAATCAAAACATGTCCTTACTGAAAAAGAAGAAGTTTTATACGCCAAACTGCGCAATACAGGCTCTCTTTCTTGGGAAAAACTTTGGGAAAACGTAACAGGAAACACTATCTGCCACATTAAAACAGATACAGGAATAAAAGACGAGCCTCTTTCTGCCACAAGAAATATGGCCTATAACAGCGACAGAAATGTACGAAAAAGCGCCTTTCATGCCGAAATTGAAGCTCTTGAAGGCATATCACCTCAGGTAGCATTTGCCTTAAACTCAATTAAAGGTGAAGTAATTAATATCTGCTCACTTAGGGGATATTCTTCACCTCTTGAAATGACAGTTGAAGCCTCAAGACTTGATAAAAATATATTTAACGCCATGCTTGAAGCCGTTAAAAGCCTTTCGCCGTATTTTGCAGTATACTTTAATAAAAAAGCCGAAATTTTAGGCCTTACAGAAAAACTTCCTTTTTACGATTTATTTGCACCAGTTGGAGAAAACTCAAAAACTTACACATATCAGCAGGCGCAGGAGATAATCGCAGAAAGCTTTAACTCTTTCAGTACTGAGCTTGGAAATTTTGCCATTAATGCCTTTAAAAACAATTGGATAGACGTTTACCCTAAAAAAGGCAAAACAGGCGGCGCTTTCTGCTCGTATATCCATGCCATTGGCCAAAGCCGTATTTTAACTAATTTTACAGGCTCTTTCAGCGATGTGGTAACAATTGCCCATGAGTTAGGCCACGGTTACCACGGTCAGTGCCTTAAAAACGAAACTTATTTAAACAGCGACTACCCTATGCCTATTGCCGAAACAGCCTCAACTTTCTGCGAAAGCATAGTTAAAAACGCTCTCCTTAAAACTGCCTCTAAAGATGAAGCCCTTATTATAACCGAAAGTGATTTATCCGACAGTGCCCAAACAATAGTCGATATATTAAGCCGGTTCTTGTTTGAAGATGAAGTATTTAAACTGCGCAAAGAAGGCTCTTTAAGCGCCAGAGAGTTAAGTGAAATTATGCTTAAGGCGCAGAAAAGCGCTTATTCCGAAAGTTTAAGTGTATATCACCCATATATGTGGGTATGCAAACCACATTATTACGATGCAGAGTATAATTACTATAACTTCCCATACGCTTTCGGCCTGCTTTTATCAAAGGGTCTTTACGGTTTATATCAGAAAAACGGCAACGAATTTGTTAAAGACTATAATAAATTTTTAAACACAACAGGCAAAGCCTCAATAAAAGACACTGCACTTTCAATAGGCATTAACCTTTCTGATAAGGCTTTTTGGGATTTATCAGTTGATACAATCAAAAAAGAAATAGATAATTTCTGCAAAATTTAAACTACTGGCGGCACTTATTTCTTAGTGCCGCCTTTTATTAGCTTTGTTAAAAGCAGAATTATAATAAATGCTATTATTACATTAAATGCGCTTTTATGCCTAAACATAAAGTCTGATACTTCTGACCAATATTCTCCTAATATATAGCCGGAAGATATAAGCACACTATTCCAAACAAAAGCGCCTAAAGACGTATATATAACAAAACGCCTATAAGTCATACGGCTCATTCCTGCCGGAAATGATATGTATGTACGGGCTATAGGAAAAAGCCTGAGCATAAAAACAGAAAAATCTCCGTATTTATCAAAGCTTTCCTCTGCTGAATTAATGCCGCCTTTAACTGCCGGATATTTTACACAAAGCCGCTCTAAAAATTTCTTTCCAATTCTTCCCACATAAAAACAAAAAGAGCACCCAACAATGGCTCCTAATGTGGCGTATAAAACAGCTGGTATAAGCTCCATTTCGCCATTATAAACACAGCAGCCTATAAAAGGCAGCAAAAGCTCACTGGAAAGCGGAAAGCATGCATATTCCAAAGCTGAGGCAGAAAAAACACCAGCATACCCTAACCTGTCAACTATACTCATTATAAAAATAATTAAATCAGCCAAAAAGCACCACCCTTTCAAAAAAGGATATGCCTTATTGGCTGATTTTATGATTACATCATATATTTTCTGTCAAGACTCCTGTACTGTATTACCTCCATAATGTGCTTAAGTTTAATATCCTCACTACCATCAAGGTCAGCAACAGTTCTTGCCACTTTCAGTATTTTGTGGTATCCCCTGGCACTTAATGAAAGCTTATCAAAAGCCATTTTAAGCATAGCTTTTTCTTCTTCACCTAAAGAACAGTATTTTTCTATTAGCGGTGCCGTAAGCTGTGAATTAAACTGAATGTTATCGTTTTTATATCTTTCCAACTGTATTTTATGTGCTTTGAGTACTCTTTTTCTTATTTCTTCCGATGTTTCGCCTTTTTTCTTATCATATAAATCGTCATACTTAATAGCAGAAACCTCTACCTGAATGTCTATTCTGTCCAAAAGCGGACCGCTTATTTTGCCTGTATACTTTACAATCTCGTTTTGTGTACAGCGGCACTTATCCCCGTCACCTAAATAACCGCAAGGGCATGGGTTCATGGCGGCGGCAAGCATAAAGTCTGCCGGATATGTGATTGTTGAGTTTACTCTTGAAATTGTAACCTCTCTGTCTTCAAGTGGCTGGCGCAGTATTTCAAGGGCACTTCTGTTAAACTCCGGCAATTCATCAAGAAACAATATTCCTTTATGAGAAAGAGAAATCTCTCCTGGCTTAGGCACCCTTCCACCCCCTGTTAATGCCGCAGATGAAATTGTATGGTGTGGAGAGCGGAATGGTCTTGTATTTATTAGTTTTCCGCTGTTTTTCAAAAGCCCTGCAACGGAATATATTTTTGTAATATCAAGACATTCCTCAAATGTTAAAGGAGGCATAATAGAAGGCAGGCGTTTTGCCAACATTGTTTTGCCGGAGCCCGGCGGGCCAATCATAAGTATATTGTGGTAACCGGCGGCGGCTATTTCCATTGCCCTTTTTACGTTTTCCTGACCTTTAACATCGGCAAAATCCAGAATATCCGATTTTTCTCTTTGGTTAAAAATCTCATCGGTATCTATTTTATATGGCTTTTTGGTTTTTGGATTATTCAAAAAGTTAACAAAATCTTTTATGTTTTTAACTGTATAAACCTCTGCCCCACGGCATAAAGCCGCTTCATCGGCATTTTTTTCAGGAACAATAAATTTTGTTACACCATCTTTAAAAGCGCTGTAGACCATAGGCAAAACACCGCTTACAGGTTTAATTGTTCCATCAAGAGAAAGCTCGCCCGTTATTAAATATCCGTCGGCAGAAGTTGGTGGCACAAGTCCGGAGCAAAGCATAATTCCGGCGGCTATAGGCAGGTCAAAAGACGGGCCTTCTTTTTTAATATCAGCTGGAGCCAAGTTTATAGTTATTCTTTTAACCGGAAAATCAAAGTCGGAATTTTTAATGGCGCTTCTTACCCTTTCTTTAGACTCTTTAACAGCAGAGTCCGGAAGGCCGACTATTTCAAAAGACGGCAGACCATTTGAAATATCAGTTTCAACATCTGTAATTATACCGTCAACACCGCAAAGTGTACTGCATTTAACAATAGATACCATGATATCACCATATTTCTTAATATTCTACAAAACATGATACCACAAAAATAATATTTGTACCATTAATTACTTTTAATCAGTACATATTTTTTAAATCGGTGTTTTTATAGTAAATTTCAAGTATTTCATTGTAATTTTTGCCCTGTTCACAAAGATATTTTGCTCCGTTTTGGCTCATTCCAGCACCATGTCCCATTCCACCGCCATAAAGTTTAACTGAAGTTATTTTACCTTCACTTGTGTAGCTTTTTTCAAAGGCAAAAAATGCACTTGGCAGAAGCGAATAGTTATTTACAGAGCTTCCATCATTCAAATTTAAAGTAATATTTCCGCCTGTTAAAGAAACCGGCTTAAGTATAGAACGGATATAATATTCAGTTGAAATATCAGCTGAGCCTTTTTCAAATGTTAGCCTTAAAATCATTATGTTGCCTCCCTCACCTCTTTGTAGAACTTCCATGTTTGTAAAATCTCCCGGATTTTCCATAAATTCCGAAATAGGCGTATTTCCGGCATGAATTTCAGCCATGCCGTTTTCGTATACACTTTTTATATTGTTTACAAAAGCATTTTTAATATCGTCTTTAGTAAAGGTTACATTCCACCTAAACCATGGCGACCAACTGTCATAAGCAAAAGCTTTTGTATTTTTGTAATAGCTTAAAGCAGCATTTTCGTCTGAAAAATCAACACCAGTATTATTTCTTGCACTTAAATACTCCTTATTTGCAGAAGGAAAGGCGCCTGTTGCTGAATCTGTCCAAACTTCTGAAGAATTTGATGTAGCACCAGAAGATGAAGCAAAAAAACATGCATTTATAACATCGCTTCCATATACAAGGCACTGGCCTTTTGTTTTTTCTGCCGCTAGTTGAGAGTTTTCACCAGACGGTATATTGTTGTATACCTGACACATAACAGAGTCATCACAGTCAGCACCATAACTAGTATATTTCCCACTGAAATACTGGTTATAGGCATAGCTTCTTGCGCACACCGCCTGAGCCATAAGCGCTTCAAGGCCATAGCTTTCTGGCATTTCACTTGGAAGAACGCCTTTAATATAACTTTCCATATCGGTTTCGTTTACTATAACAAAACCGTTTTCCGTTTTTTCAACTTCAATATTTCCACTGTATGAAGGATGTGTACCGGAAGGATAATTTCTGTTCAAGCTTTCAATAGTTATATCACCTGAATTTGGTTTTAATGTTATTCTTGAAACATTATCAAAAAGGCCACCGTCGTTTTCCTGTGTTAAATGAAGGCTAGTTGTTTTTAAAAACTCCTTGCCATCAATTAAAACAGTAAAATGGCCTGTAAACAAAGCACTTTCATGTGCATAACTTTTAAAGTCGTCTGTACTTAAAACAACCCTTATCATTCCGTTAAACTTATTATTAAATACAGCGGCTTTAACACTGTTGTCTTTTATATATAAATCGTATGTACCGCCGGATATGAATTTATTATCAAAACCCATATTTCCGCTTTTATCTAAAGAATAAAATGCAATACTTTCCGCATTATAAGAGCCATTATTTCTTGTTTCAACTTTATTATCGGCGTATTTCAATACATTATCTGTTATTTTCTGATAATTGCCAGTTATTTCTGTTATTGCGCCGTTTTCTATTTTTAAGTCATAAACACCGTCAGTAATTTCAGAACCAGTTTTGTTTAAAACTTCTCTTTGACCAGACTGAAACATAATTCGACATACATCTCCGCCTTTTACATATGCACCGCTAATATAACAGCTCTCATCCGTCACAGCTGTAATTGCTATAATCTGGTCATTTTTTATATAGGCCTCAACAGTTTTATCTATATATCCATCAACAAACAGCCCTTCGTGCCGCATAACACCTGTTGCCGTTGCTGCTTTCCAGCTATCATTAATTCCATAACCAGGTGTAGCAAAAATGCTTATTTCACGTTTTTCAACTCCATAATCGCTCAACTTGTCATCTATAGGGCCAAAAAGCATTTTACACCATAAGTCGTAAGATACAGGAATATCGCTGTTTTCTATATTTTTATCAGCAGAGTTAAGGCCTAATTTTTTCAATACGCTTTGTGC
>CALWEX010000052.1 GCA_944377425.1 uncultured Clostridia bacterium | reverse complement strand
ATAAAAACTAATAAATACTATTTATTCCTATAATTTATTTAATTTTCTGAAAAATAATCACTGTCAATACGCTTAATACAGTATGTTTTTTGTATTGAAACACCAAGTCCGTATTCTATCATAAGTTCTGTAAGTCTTTGTCCGTCAACAAGTATTATATGCTGAGCATTTGCAAAATCTTTTGCTCCCTGAGTATATTTTTCATTTGTAATAAATAATTCTTTTTATCTTTTACGGTTAAGCAGTACCACTGTTTCTATATGCACTGTTCTTGCAAACTGATTGCATAACTTTACTTTAACAGCTTTATACCCTTTTTCTTCAAACACAGCCAAATCCCTTGCAAGTGAAGAAGGCTTACATGAAACATAAACTATTCTTTCTGCTCCAAAATTAATTATTTTTTCTATTGCTTTAGGATGAATACCCTCTCTTGGAGGGTCTACAATAATAATGTCCGGCTTTTCGTTAAGCTCGTCCACCTTTTTAAGCACATCTCCAGCTATAAACTCGCAATTAGTTATTCCGTTTCTTTTAGCATTTTCGTTTGCCGCTTTTACAGCTTCTTCTACAAGCTCAATTCCCATAACTTTTTTGCTTTTTTCAGCCATTATCTGCCCTATTGTGCCTGTACCACAGTAAAGGTCAAATACAGTTTTGTCACTTGCTTCACCGGCATACTCTTTAACTATGGAATACAAAGTTTCGGCACCTTTTGTATTTGTTTGGAAAAACGAAAAAGCTGTTATTTTAAATTCTAAGTCAAAAAGCTTGTCTGTAAAATAGTCCTGTCCATATATTATTTTTGTTTCATCACTTTTAACAACATCAGCAACAGAGTCGTTTTGTGTGTGGAGTATTGAACATATTTTTCCCTGCAAATTAAGGCTTAAAAGCATATCTTTAAACTCATTTAAATCAAACTCCAAATCATTTGCCGTAATTAAATTAATAAGTATTTCTCCAGTATAAGCACCTTTTCTAATTACCAAGTGCCTTAAACAGCCGTCGTGACGAGCTTTGTGATAAAATGAAACATTTCTGTTCCTGAAAAATTCTACAGTATTTTTTATAATACATAAATAGTCGCTATCTATAATATTGCAGTCTGTAAGATTTACAACCTCGTAATAGCTGTGTCTTTTTCTCATACCAAGAGCAAGGGCTCCGCCTTTTTCAGTATCACCAAAAGAGAACTCGCACTTATTTCTGTATCCTTCTGTACAAGGAGCAGTAACAAGGCCTTCGTATTCAAAACCGCTTATGCCGGCTTTTTCAAGAAGGTTTAAAACCTGTGTTTCTTTAATTTTATTTTCGTTTTCTATAGGTATATTCTGATAAGAACATCCGCCGCATATTTCAAAGTGCGGACATTTGCTTTCAATCTCATAATCAGCCTTTTGTGTTACCTCATTAAGTCTTGCCTCAATTACACCGTTTTTCTTTTTGGCTATTTTAGCCAAAACAGTCTGTCCAGGCAAAGTATCCTTTACAATAACTTTGTAATCTTCAAACTCACCTTTGCCTTTGTTAGGAAAATCAAGAGAATTTATTTTAACTTCTATTATGTCGTTTTTTTTAGGCATTATAAAGTTCCTTTCTTAAATTTAATAATATGCTTTATTATTAAACAGTAATTTTATTGTATTTTAAATTTTGTTATGCTATAATTTTCTTTGTATTAAAATTTTTAATTAGGAGTGTAGCAATTAATGTCAGAGCAATTAGAGCAAATAACTGTTGGTAGCATTGTAGAAGGTAAAGTAGTACGCATTAAAGATTTCGGCGCAATAGTAGCTTTAGGCGACGGAAAACAAGGTCTTGTTCATATTTCAGAAGTAGCTAATTCTTATGTAAAAGATATTAATGAGCACCTTAAAGTTAACGATGTAGTAAAGGTTAAAGTTCTTTCAATTGATGAACAGACAAAAAGAATTTCTCTTTCAATCCGTGCCGCTCTTCCAAAACCGGAAACACCTCAGCGCCAGAATAACTATAAACAGCGCGACTCAAAACCAAATTACGAGAACAAAAACCGTGAGATACACGGCCAGTCCGCACCAAACCCTCTTTCAGACTTTGAGGAAAAAATGAAAGAATTCCTTAAACAGTCTAATGAGAAACAGGCTGGACTTAATAAACGCGCCAACAAAAGACAGTAAGCCTGCCATTAAAAAATATAAATATGCGTGCCTTAAAAGGCACGCTTTTTTAATTACCCTATATCAGATGCATCGGCCCAAACCCTGTCCAAATCGTAAAACTCTCTTTGGTCTTTTAAAAACAGGTGTACCACAAGGCCGTTAAAGTCCAACAAAACCCATGAACCACTTTGATAACCTTCTGTATGATGAAGCCTTATACCGTTTAAGTACAGCTTTTCTTCCACATTATCGGCCATTGCCTTAAGCTGGTTTATGTTGTTTCCGCTTGCTATAACAAAACACTCTGCAACAGAGCTTAAATTCCTTAAATCAAGAACCTTAATGTCTTCAGCTTTTTTATCTTCCAACGCCTCTTTTGCTATTCTTCCGGCATCAATATAATCCATATTACTCCTCCAGATATTTCTTATAATATTCAAGAGCTTCTACACTTAATGGATGCAAAGCTCTATTTTTTTCTTTAACGTATTCAATAGTGTTTTTAAGTATAAAAGCCATAGTTTTATCAATATCCTCATAAGCAAGCTTTCTGGCTTCGTCAAGGGTATCAAATTTTTTGCGGCCTTCCTCTATATAGTCAGCTATAAAAATAATTTTCTCAAGCAATGTCATATCCGGTCTGCCTGTTGTATGATACTTTATAGCATTAAGTATTTCCTCGTCTTCAACCAAATACTCTCTTTTGGCAACCTCAGCACCTAAAAACTGATGAATAAGGTCTATGTTTTGAGCCATTATATCATCTACAGGTATATGATATTCCTTGCAAAAACGCAGTTTCATATCTTTTGGATAGTCCTTGGCACAGTCGTGCAAAAGTGCCGCATAAGACGCTTTTTCAATATCGGCATTATATCTTTGGGCAAGTTTTTTTGCTTCTTTAACAACGCCCATTGTGTGTATATATCTTTCCAAAGACAAAGCAGACTGAAGTTTTCTTTCTGATGTTAAAAAACTAAGCAATGCAAAAATCTCCTTACTTTCTAACTTTTTCCTAATTATTTATAGAGTTCATTTTTAACTATATAATCATAAACATTGCTGTTTACCATATCATTAATTGAAATTCCACTTTTTATATTATCCCGTATCTCCGATGACGATACATTAACAGGCGGAATCTCTATAATGTGTATATCTCCGCCATATTTATTAGTAAGTATATCAACATCTTGTTCCAGCTCTGCTGCTCTGTAACCCGGTCTTGTAACAGCGGCAAATGAGCATATCTTCAAAAGCTCTTTAAAATCCTTCCACATATAAATATAATGCAGTGCATCTGCACCCATTATAAAAAAGAACTTAACATCGCTTCCAAAAATTTCTCTAAGCTCACGTATAGTGTCTATTGTATACGTTTTTCCTTCTCTGTCTATTTCAATAGTTGAAACAACAAAATCTTTCTCGCCTTCAACTGCCATATTAAGCATATTAAGCCTATGAAATTTATCTGTTACCATTCTTTCGTCTTTATGCGGCGGATTTCCTGATGGAATAAAAAGTATTTTTTCAGCGCCTGTTTGTTTAAGTACTGATTTGGCAATTTCAACATGCCCCTTATGAACAGGGTCAAAAGTGCCGCCAAGTATAGCAAAGCTTTTGCAGCCTTTTAATTTTTCAAGTTGGCTATCCATTAAAAACACCTCTGTAAAAAACTCTTTTTCCATTATACTTTAATTGCAATAAAAGTACAAGAAAAAGGCATCCAATAAATTCTTATTAAATGTTAATTCTCACGCTATTGAAAGAGCATAACCTATACTGTATAATTAACCCAATATTACTTATCGGAGGTTTAATTATGATACGAAAAATAGAGGCAAAGGACAAAAATGAGTATTTACAAATGGCTACTGACTTCTATCACTCAGGCGCAGTTATAGCTCCCGTTGGAATAGAAAATATCGAAGCTACATTTAACGAAATGATTTCTTCCGACAGATATGTAGACGGATATTTTATTGAGCATGAAGGCAAAACAGCAGGCTTTGGACTACTTGCCAAAACATTTTCTCAGGAATCCGGTGGTATAGTTGTTTGGATTGAGGAACTTTTTATTAAACCAGAATACAGAAGTCATGGACTTGGAGCTGAGTTCTTCGATTTTTTAAATGAGCAGTACAAAAACGCTTCTCGTTTCCGTCTTGAAACAGAGCCGGATAATACAAGAGCCATTGCTCTTTATAAAAGACTCGGCTTTGAGCCTTTTGAGTATATACAGTTTAAAAAAGGCAAATAATACATTAAATTTAAAAGCACGAAATACATTTTGTATCCCGTGCTTTTTTATTATTTATTCATATTCTCTATTATTCTGCAAATTATTTCGGCTTTGCCAAAAGGTGTCATAAGGTAAAAACCATCGCAGTAAGGCTCTACACGCTTTATAATTTCACCTGCTATTTTAATTCCCAATTCAATGCTTTCTTCTTTACCCTTGTCTTTAAAAAGATTTATAATCTTCTCATCAACATTTATACCGGAAATCTCGCTCTCCATAAAGCATGCATTACGATAGCTTACAACCGGCATTATGCCTGCCAGTATTTTGCCTTTAAGCTCTTTTTTTGCCTGTATAAGATTATTAAGTCCTTTTTCAGTCATAACAGGCTGTGTAAGGAAAACTTTAATGCCGTTTTCTTCTTTTTCCTTTGCCATTTTAAGCTGAACATCAAAGTTAAGGGCATTAACATTAAGTGCGCCGCAAATTAAAAATTCCTGTTCAAAAACTGTTTCGTTTAATGTAGATATATATTTTGCCAGCATTCTTGAGTTAAAGTTAAATACACTTTTTACTTCATCTCGCATAGCCGAAGGTATAGGGTCACCTGTTACTATAAGAACATTGTGCACACCTTCAATATTAAGGCCTAAAAGGAGTGCTTTTGTGGCATTAATATTCCTATCACGGCACGTAATATGTGGAAGTGTGTCCAAATCCAGTTCTTTTTTTATTTTGCAGGCAAGTATACTGCTGTCAACCCTAGCTTTTGCTATAGGGCAGTCGGCTATTGTAAGTATGTCTATTCCGGCGTCTTTAAGCATTTTAGCGCCTTTTACAAATTTTGTAATGTCAGCGTCAGCTGGAGGGTCTAACTCAACAGCAACAATTTTTTTGCCGCCAAAAAGCTTTTCATAAAACTTATTTGTTCTTTTAGGTTCTCTTTCTTCCTCTGTTGCTAAAATTGCTGAGTTTTCATTTTCACTTTCATTAAAACCTGTTTTAAGCTCCTGAACAGTTGCTTTTATGTATTCTGGCGTTGTACCGCAGCAGCCGCCTACAATTTTAGCGCCTTCTTTTACTATATCTTTTATGTTAGCTGCAAAATATGAAGGACTGCTGCCGAAATATGTTCTGTTGTCAATAACAGTAGGGTATCCGGCATTAGGCATTACGCTGAAGTTTGCTTTAAGCTTTCTGAGTGTTTTAAAATACTGCCTTGTATGGTGCGGACCTGAAACACAGTTAAGGCCAACAAAATCAATATATTCACACTGTGCTGACTTTTTCAAAACATCATAACCCAAACAGCCATCTTTTGTATAACCGTCAGGCTGAACAGCATAAGATGTAATTATAAAGGCATTAGGCACACATTCTTTAATATGTTTTGCTGTTTCGTATATGCCTTCATCGTTGTAAAGTGTTTCAAAAAGGAAGTTTTCGGCACCTAAAGAAATAAAAATATCAGCAGTTTCTATATACTTTTCAGAAGTTTCCTTTTCTCCTGAGCTTTGAACAGGCCCCATATCTGCAAAAACAAAAACATCTCTGCCCTTAGCAGCTTTGTTTGCAATATTCCAGCCATTTTCTATTATTTTCTTTAAATAATCATAGTCACCATCAAAATTATCAAGATTAGCCGCAAAAGTATTTGTTTTAATGGCTTTGCAGCCTGCGTTGATATATTCAGTGTGTATATCGTAAATCTGGTTAGGGTTTACAATATTTGCCGTTTCGCACCTTTCAAAAGGTGTACGGCTTTTAGCGGCAAAATATGTACCCATTCCGCCGTCAAAAACAAGTACATTATCCTTTAAATATTCTCTTATATTCATACCTTACCTCTTTGCGAAAATTTTTTATCCCAATATTTCTTTTGCAAAATCAACTGTCTGTTTAGCGTCTTTAGCATAGCAGTCAGCACCTATTTTTTTAGCATAGTCCTCTGTAAGCACAGCACCGCCAACAACTATTTTGCACTCATGTCCGCTTTTTCTTAATGCCTCTATAGTATCACTCATGCTTTTAAGTGTAGTTGTCATAAGTGCGCTTAATCCTACAAGTTTAACATCTTCTTTAATTGCCGTTTCCACAACAGTTTCTATAGGCACATCACGGCCTAAGTCTATAACCTGATAACCATAGTTTTCAAGTATTACCTTAACTATATTTTTGCCTATATCGTGTATGTCGCCTTTAACAGTAGCAAGTATTATTTTACCCTTAGAAACAGAGCCTGTACCTTTTGAAAGTATGCTCTTTTTAAGTACCTCAAAAGCCTCGCATGAAGCCGAAGCTGAGTTTATAAGCTGAGGAAGGAATATTTCCTGTTTTTCGTACCTTTCACCTACTTTATCAAGGGCAGGTATAAGCAGGTTATTAATAATATCCATTTCACTCATTGTTTTTAAAAGCTCAGAAGTTATTCTTGCAGCTTCTTCTTTTAAACCTTTTGATACGGCATAGGCTATGTCCAAATCACCTTTTTTCTCATCATCGGATTTTTTTGTACCTGTATTTTGAGAAGCTGTTTCTTGCACTGGTGTTCTTCCTGCAAAACGCTCAATAAATTTTTCGCTGTCTTTGTCCTCTCCGCTTAATACCTTAAAAGAATAAACAGCATCCATTACAGCCTGCTGGTTAGGGTTTATTATAGGCAAATCAAGGCCGTTTGCCATTGCCTGTATAAGGAAATTACATGTTATAAATTCCCTTGCTGGCAGACCGAATGAAATATTAGAAACACCCAAAACGGTGTGAAGTCCCATTTCTTCTTTTACATATCTAACGGCTTTAAGTGTTTCAACTGCCTGCTCCTGCTGAGCTGAAACAGTAAGAGTAAGGCAATCTATAAATACATCTTCTTTTTTAATTCCATGTTTTAAAGCATTATCAAGTATTCTTTTGGCAATGTTTATTCTTTCTTCTGCTGACTTAGGTATACCTTTTGAGTCCATAGCAAGGCCAACAACACTTGCGCCGTATTTTTTAACTATAGGCAGTATTTTGTCCATTACTTCCTGCTCGCCATTTACGGAGTTAACAATTGCTTTGCCGTTAAATACACGTAATCCGGCTTCTATAGCAGCCGGGTCTGATGAATCTATCTGTAAAGGCAGGTTCACAACAGACTGAATTGTTTTAACAACCTTTACCATCATGTCGGCTTCGTCTATTCCTGGAAGGCCAACATTAACATCAAGTATATCTGCTCCAGCTTCTGCCTGCTCAATAGCTCTTTCTGCTATATAGTTTAAATCGCATTCCCTTAACGCCTGCTGGAAACGCTTTTTACCTGTAGGGTTAATTCTTTCGCCTATTACCCTTACACCTGTTACTTCAACCATTTTTTGAGGTGAGCATAATTTGGAAATAGTTTTAATATTTTCTCTATCACCTTTATTTAATGGCATTTGCTTTACAATTTCTTTTATATAATCCGGTGTAGTTCCGCAGCAGCCGCCGGCTATTCTTACACCTATTTGAGCATACATTTTCATATATTCCCCAAACTGCTCCGGTGTAATATCGTATTTATTAGTAAGGGGGTCAGGAAGACCGGCATTAGCCTTTATAACAACAGGAAGTGTTGTGCACTTAACAAGTCTTTGAGCCAGAGGGAAAATCTCTTTTGGTCCAAGTGAGCAGTTAATACCTACAGCGTCAACTCCAAGGCCTTCAAGAACACATGCCATAGACTCAACAGTACAGCCTGTAAATGTTCTGCCATTTTCCTCAAATGTCATAGTAACAAAAATCGGAAGGCTTGTGTTTTCTTTAGCCGCAAGCACAGCCGCCTTTACTTCGTAAAGGTCGGTCATTGTTTCAAATATTACCATTTCGGCTCCGGCTTTTTCACCGCTTACAACCATTTCTTTGAAAATTTCATAAGCTTCCTCAAATTTAAGTGTTCCAGACGGCTCCAAAAGTTCTCCTATAGGTCCAATATCAAGGGCAACAGCAGAAGAAGTGCCTTCACATGCTTTTTTAGCCGCATTAACAGATGCCGTTATAACTTCATCTGTGCTGTAGCCTGTTCCGCTTAATTTATGTGCATTTGCGCCGAATGTGTTTGTATAAACAATATCACTTCCGGCGTTTATATACATTTTATGAATATTAACTATAGTTTCAGGCTCCGTTATACACAAAATTTCAGGTCTTTCCCCAAGTTTTAAACCTGCCGCCTGAAGCATTGTGCCCATTGCCCCATCAAGAAACACAAAATCCTTTTTTAAAATATTACTCAGCTTTTCCACAAACAACGCCTTCCTTCCTGAAAGAGCAGTTTTCAAACATTGAACAATATTCACAGCCTTTAAACCGCTTTTCCTGTTTTTTATCTGATATTCCCATAATAGCCGTTACTGATTTTCGCGGTATCATAATACCGCTTGCGCTTAGGCTTACGCCTATTGTTTTAGATGTATTTAATATAGCGCAAAGGTCTTTTTGCTGTTCAAAAGGCATATCACCGTAGCCAGGCGAGAACCTGTCCGTTAAAAATAGCCCCTGCTCATTAACTCTTTTTTCCAGCTCCGACTGAAAATTATCGCATACATTTTCAACAGCACTGCTGGCACAGCTATCCAATATAAGCGCTCTGTATATTTCTTTTATCTCATAGCGCCTTATTATATTTTCAATTTCTGAACCTATTGTTGCCGCCATTATAACAGCCTTTTGACAGTCTTTAAGAAGGTCCTTTATATTATTTCCGCCTGGTATAAAGTTTGTGCCTTCAAACATAAAGCTTTCATGGCTGAAATCAAAAACTTTATAAGTAACTTTTGGCTGGGCAGTTTTTATAATTTCTTCTGAACAGCTTTTTATATCTTCTTCAAGTTTTTGGTCTACTTTTCCACCTTTGTAGCCCAAATATTTTAAAACTTCGTTTCGGTTTATATTTTTTAAATAAGTTTCCAATTTTCTGCTCCATATTTATTATTTAAAAGCTTTTATTGTGTTAAACACCTGCAAAGATGTATTATACAAATTATTTTCGGCATTTTCCTTTTTCATTGCTTCTTCAAGTGTTACAACAGAAGGCACTATAGGGAAAAACGCATCTATTCCGCCATCATTGCACTTTTCGGCGCCTTTTCCTATACTGCCGGAAAAAGCTATTACAGGTAAATTATGTTTTTTAGCCATTTTGGCTACTCCACCAGGAGCCTTACCCATAACCGTCTGAAAGTCCAATCTGCCTTCGCCAGTTATTACAATATCCGCTTTTTTTATTTCTTCTTCAATATTAAGAAGTCCAAGTACAATATCAATTCCCGGTTCCAGTTTAGCATTAAGAAAAGCCATTAAAGCATAGCCCAAACCGCCTGCTGCACCAGCTCCTGGTATATTTGCACAGTCTTTATTTATAGTGTTTTTACAAATTTCAGAAAAATTCAAAAGCGCGCCATCAAGGTCTTTTACCATTTTTTCATCTGCGCCTTTTTGCGGGCCAAAAACAGCTGAAGCGCCATTATCTCCGCAAAGAGGATTTGTAACATCACAAGCAGCTCTAAAATTACACTCTTTAAGCTCTTTTAAAACATTATCTGTGCTGATATTTTTTATATTAAACAAGTCACGGCCAAAAATACCGCATTTGTTATTATTTTGGTCTTTAAACTCCACTCCAAGGG
>CALWEX010000051.1 GCA_944377425.1 uncultured Clostridia bacterium | reverse complement strand
CCGCTTTAAGCGGCTGTAGAGATAGTAGTGCAAATGCCGGACATTCAGTGCGTCTTTAAGACGCGTGCAGGCAAAGGACCCTTATAGGGTCCAAGTCAAACCACCGGCTAAGCCGGTGGTCATGATTGTGAAAATTATCATATTGCCCTAAAACAAAAAGCTGAACATAATATTTTTATATGCTCAGCTCTTTTTTATTAATACGTTACAATGGAATAATCATATAAAATTCTAATCCACCATGGCGGAATTAGTGATGGAAAATTATCAAAAGACTCTATTACAACATGCTCTGCTTTATTTTCTTTTGAAACATCAGTTATATTTATTTTTACTATATTAATATAGTTCTCCAAATATATATAAGCTAAAGGCATAATTTCTTCATCGTTTTCTTCTGTAGGCATTACAGCATATAGGTTTTCTCCTGTGCCTTTAAAACTGCCTTTTAAAACTAATTTTTCACCAGCTTTAAGGCAGTTAATATTAATAACTTTGTTTTCTCCGCGTCCAAAGAAAATTTCTACATCATTAATATCGTTTTCAGAGCTGTTCGTTATAATTATATTGTATCCATTTTGATATTTTATATTGGCATAGGTATACAGCACAGATAGTATTAATAAAATAAATACCACTATAACTAATCTGATTCTATATTTTATCATTATATTTTTAACCAAAGCTGATACCCACCCCAAAAATTTAACGCTGTATAAGTATAATTAATTTCTGGCTTTTCTATAAAATTCTGCCGCGTATTCCGGAAGTATAGGGTTTATAAAACACCTTGTAGCATACTCAAACCCGGCCCAAGAACCTATTCTTGGCAAAAGCCTTATATACCAATGAAAAAGCCCATCTTTTGTAGACTTAGCCTTTTCCTGAATACATATATTAAAGCTTATGTCTTTTCTTATTGACTCTATCCTAATAAGCATATCCTTTAAAAAGCCGGCTAAACTTTTCAGTTCATCTTCGCTTAAATCACCCATTGTTTGAATATGCCTTTTAGGCACTATCCACATTTCAAAGCTCTGCCTTGAGGCGTAAGGTGTAAATGAAACAAAAAAGTCATTTTCGCTTACAATTCTTTTTTTGGCTTCTTTTTCATGCTTAATCATATCACACATTATACAGCGTCCTGTTTCGGCCTTGTGTTTTTCAAAAACATTAAAAGCCGCCTCCTGTTCGCTTGTAAGCACCGGAACACCTAATACCTGCCAATGTGAGTGAGAAATGGACGCACCAGCATAAGGCCCGTTATTTTTAAAAACCTGAACATACTCTATCATCTCATGGGAAAGCACTTTATTGAGCCTTTGGTTTATAACGCATAAAAGCCTATATAAATGCTCCTCACTGGCGTTGGCAATATCCATTGTGTGCTTTGGCGTATCCACAATTACCTCATGTATTCCAAAACCGTTAAAAGACTCATAAAAACTGTCTGAATCCTTTTCAAACTCTTCCCCGTTAAGAGCTGGATACATATTGTCAAATACACGAATTTCCCAGCCATTGCTGTTTTTAAGTTCAAAAACTGCTGGGGGAGTCATGTTTTCATTTTCAGGACAGAACGGACATATATTGTCTTCTTTTTCTTCTATTCCAGAGCTTCTTTTATAATTATACGGTTTATTTTTACGGTTAGAGGCAAAAATTACCCACTCACCAGAAAAAACATCCTTTCTCATTTGAGACATTTAACCACCCCGTCAAAATTATTCTGTTTTATCTCCAGTTCCTATGTGCCAGCTTTCAATATTCTTGAAATAATCATATGGCACAGGGTCAAATGTGCCGTCAATTCTGCCATTTACAAACAGCGCTGATTTTCTGAATAAAAGACTTATATACGGCAACTCTTCTGCTGTATATGCCTCCAATTCTGAATAAGCTTTTATCATATCTGCCTCATTAACGGAATTGTATGCGGCATTAATAAGGTTATCCATATTTTCGTCGCTATAAGAAATATAATTATATCCTGTGCTGTTTGAAGACTCAAACATAAAGCCAAAATATGGCGAAATGGACAGCTCCCAACCGCCTACAAATAAGTCAAAATCTCCTGTTTCAAGCTTTGTCTGATAAGTAGCAAAATCAACTGCCTCAACCGTTGATTTAATGCCTAATGTTGTAAGCTCGTCTGCTAATTTAAGTGCAATCTGCCTGCGTTCTTTGCTTTCTTTATTAACAAGTATTCGCAAATTAATATCATGTGTTCCGGTTTCGTCGGTTTTTATAAAAAGTCCGCTGTTATTATCATATTTATAACCTGCTGCCGTAAGATACTCTTTAGCTTTATTTAAGTCGTACCTAACTGCGGCTATATTATTGTCGTACAAAAAGCTTGAAGGATTAACCGGTGATGACGTTTTAACAGCATTTGAAAGGTAAACGCTATCTATTATATTGTCTATAGGCACAGCGCATGAAATAGCTTTTCTTATATTTTTATCAGTTAAAAGCTGATTATTAAAATTAAAACCTATAAACTCAAAATAATTTGAGTTAAAGCCATATTTGTTTACATCAGAATCAAAATCATATTTGCCTATATCTTTTTCGTCTATAACAACACAGTCTGTTATTTTTTGGCTGAATGAATAAACATCCGTATCGGCATCAGTTGTCATTTTTGCCACAACTTTAGATATTGAAGGTTTTTGCACAAAGCTGTTATCACAAGCCTCCAAAACAAGTTCTTTTGCCGGTGTAAAGTCTAAAAACTTATACGGCCCGCTCCCCATAGGCACTGTGTCTTTATCTCCAGAACTGTAATAGCTTTGTGAAATTACAGGAAAACACAGAGAAAATATATTTCCGCTGAAAGCCTCAGCAAAATATATGTCAATTGTATATCTGTCCTGAACTGACACACGCCTTATGTTGTCTGTGCATTTTTTATAAACTGTATCGTCTTCGGAATTAAGTATTGTATTTATGGAATAAGCAACATCATTTGCTGTAATTGCACTTCCGTCGTGCCACAAAAGACCTTCTTTAATTTTAACTGTCAAAATAGTGCCGTCTTGAGTATAATACCAGCTTTCAGCTATAACTCCTTGAGGTTTATTGGTATTATCCAAACTTATAAGAGGCTCAAACATAAGCCTTAAAACACTGTCTACAGACTCATCTTTGTTAAGCAAAGGATTAAGCATAGTTGTTGTTCTCATTGAGATATTAAGAACATTTTCATCGTTTTCGTACTCACTTTGAGTATCCTGCGATGACAAAACTTCAGTCTGCGTATTATTGGCTGTTTCATTTTCTTTGGCACAGCCAGAAAACAGCATTAAAACTGCAAATGCTAATAATAATATTCTTTTCATTTCTTCTCCTGTTACCTATATAAATACTCGTATATCTTTTTTGCCTGCTGTACTTTTTTTACATAATTACGCGTTTCTTTGTATGGAATATAATCAAGTCTTATTCCGTCGGATGAATATTCATCATCAGCAAGCCATCTTGAAACATTTCCGCTTCCAGCGTTATATGCCGCTAAAGCGGTTTCAACGTTGTCGTATTGATTAATAAGCTTATTTAAGTACCAACAGCCTATTAATATATTAATTTCCGGCACAAAAAGCGAATCTGTATCAAAATTTTTTATTCCCAGTTCTTCCGACGCCCAAATTCCTGTCATATCCGAAATTTGCATAAGTCCTTTTGCGTTCATGTGGGAAACTGCTGAGCTTTCAAAATTGCTCTCACATTTAATAACCGAATAAACAAGATTTTTGTCTATGTTGTACTCTTTTGAGTATGTTTCAACATAGTTTTTGTAGCTCTGCGGATAAAGCATTTTCTTTAATATAATGCTTTTAAATACAAACGCAGAAAAAATAATTAGTAAAACAAAAAATACCAGCAGCTTAAAAAGCATAGCCCGTGATTTTTTACATTTCATTTATTATCTCCTGGTTTATCCAATAATATTTTAACTTGATTAATCAAATCATCTATTCCCTTGTTATTATCAATAATAACATCGGCATAGGCATTATAAACATCATAACCCCTTTGCTGTTTCATTCTGTTAAGGGCTTCTTCTTTTGTTATTCCATCCCTAGCCATTATCCTTTGTGCCCTTGTTTCGTCTGAGGCGTAAACTACCCAAACTTCATTGCACAGTGTTATAAACTTGCCCTCAATAAGTAAAGGAGCGTCTATAACAACTATTTTGTGACCGTTTTCTTCGGCACTTATAATATCCTCTTTCATTTCTTCATATATGTACTTGTGGGTGCAGTTGTTTAAAAACTCCAGCTTTTCCCCACCCTGAGAAAACACAATGCTTCCCAGTTTTCGTCTTATAATTTCTCCATTTTCGTCAATTATTTCATCGCCGAAATATTCTTTTAATTCTTTATATGCTTCTTTGCCCTTAAGTATTATATCATGGCCTATTTTATCAGCATCAACAATATAAATACCCATTTGGGACAAAGCGCGGCTTACCACGCTTTTCCCACTTCCTGTAGGGCCTGTAAGACCTATTATTCTCATTTAAATCACCCTGTTATTTTGCTTCATACCAGTTATTAGCACACTTCACATCAGATACCATAGGCACTTTAAGCGAAACGGCATTTTCCATGTTTTCTTTTAAAATTACACTTACTTCTTCTTTTTCAGACTCATAAGTTTCTATAAGCAATTCATCGTGAACCTGTAAAATAAGCCTTGACTTAAGATTTCTTTCTTTTAAAGCATTGCTTACCTTTATCATTGCAATTTTTATAATATCAGCCGCTGTACCCTGTATTGGCATGTTCATGGCAACTCTTTCACCAAAAGAACGTGTGTTAAAGTTAGATGATGAAAGCTCTGGCATACTTCTTCTTCTGCCGAATATAGTTGAAACATAGCCGTCCTCTTTGGCCTGTTCTACTGTTTTATCAAGGTATTTTTTAACATTAGGATATCTGGCAAAATAGTTTTCGATATAAATTTCCGCTTCTTTTCTAGTTATGCCTAAATCCTGACTTAAGCTGAATGCTCCAATACCATATATTATGCCAAAGTTTACGGCTTTAGCCTGACGCCTTTGCTCACTTGTTACCTCATCAAAAGGTATGCCCAAAACCTGTGAAGCTGTCATTGTGTGAATATCAAGGCCGTTTTTAAATGCGTTAATAAGGTTTTCATCATCAGCCATATGTGCCATAACACGAAGCTCAATTTGGGAATAGTCGGCATCTAAAAATACATATCCATCTTCTGGTATAAACACTTTTCTCAATTCTCTACCAAGAGCAAGCCTTACAGGTATATTTTGTAAGTTAGGCTCTGTAGAGCTTATTCTGCCTGTTGCCGTAATTGTTTGGTTAAATGTGGAATAAATTCTGTCTGTTTTTTCATCAAGCACATTTAAAAGACCATCGGCATAAGTGCTTTTAAGTTTGGTAAGCTGTCTGTAGAAAAGTATTTTTTCTATAACAGGATTGTCATATTTAAGCTTTTCCAAAACATCAGCCGCCGTTGAGTAGCCAGTTTTAGTCTTTTTGCCGCCTTTAAGACCCATTTTATCAAACAAAATATAACCCAACTGCTTTGGTGAGTTTATGTTAAACTCCTCACCGCACATATCATATATTTCCTGAGTTATTGTGTCTATCTGTTCACTTAATTTTTCGCCGTATTCTACAAGGCCTTTTCTGTCTACTTTAATGCCGTTTTTTTCCATATCACGCAGAACGTAAATAAGTGGCATTTCGATATTATAGAACAAAAATTTCTGATTATTTTCTTTTATTTTTTCAGCCATAACAGGCTTAGCCTTATACATAATCTCGGCTTGCTTAACGGCATAAGCTGTTCTTTGGTCTTTATCAAGGGTTTTTATTGACACACGGCTTTTGCCCTTGCCCAAAACTTCCTCATCACTTTTAAATGTTTCACCAAGAAAATCTCTGGCTATGTCATCAAAATTATATGTGTCTTTAGTTGAATTTAAAATATATCCGGCAATCTGTGTATCAAAAACAACGCCCTTTATTTCCAAAGGCGAAATAAGACTCATATCTTTTTTAATGTCATGGCCTATTTTTTTATAATTGTCGGTTATAAAATATTCCTCTAGTGCTTTAACCAAATCATCTGATGAAAAATCGTTATCGCTTTCTATAAAACAGCCGCCGTTTTTGCCGTAAATGCTTACGCCTTCTATTTTACCATTTTCAGAAATAATTACATAAGACGATTCTTCTTTGAAATTGCTGTAAACGTAATTTATACAATCACTTTCAGAACATATATAGCAATAATTGTTTTCAGATACAATATCTTCTTTCTTTTCTTCTGACGAAAATCTGTTTAACATGGATTTAAACTCAAGCTCTTTAATATACTCATAAGCTTCACCGCTTATATCAGAACCTATAGACGGCATTTGGCTTAAATCCAGCTCAACAGGCGCATTTGTCACTATTTCAACAAGGAAACGGCTCATTAAAGCCTGTTCTTTATATTCCTTTAAGTTTGCAGAAGCCTTAGCAGGTTTTACTAAATCAGCATTGTTAATTGCTTCTTCTACAGTTTTAAACTGCTGAATTATTTTAACAGCGGTTTTTTCACCTATATACGGTACGCCTGGTATATTATCAGATGTATCACCCATAAGAGCCTTAACTTCTATAAATTCTTTAGGTGTAACGCCGTATTTTTCAACTACATCGTTGGCGTAATAGTCTTCAACTTCTGTTTTTCCGCCTTTTGTTTTAGGTATTTTAATTTTAAGTGTATCAGTTGCCAGCTGTAATAAATCCCTGTCGCCGGAAACAACTATTGTTTCAAGGCCTTTGTCTAAAGCTTGTTTTGAAAGTGTTCCCAGTATGTCGTCTGCCTCATAGCCTTCGCAGGAATATTGTTTTACATTTAAAAGGCTTAAAAGTTTTTTAAGCATAGGCATTTGACTTGCCAACTCTTCTGGCATGCCTTTTCTTGTGCCCTTATACTGCTCATATTCTTTGTGTCTGAATGTAGGTGCTTTAAGGTCAAAGGCAACTGCCATATAATCAGGTTTTTCGTCATCTAAAAGTTTAAAAATTATATTAAAAAAGCCGTAAACAGCATTTGTATACTCACCTTTTGAGTTTGTAAGAAGCGGCACACCATAAAATGCCCTGTTTACTATGCTGTTTCCGTCAATAAGCATTATCTTTTCAGTCATTTGTTCCTCCAAATAATTAAAAATATAAACATTAATTATTATACACTCTTTTACGCCAAAACTACAGTACAAAAAGCCATATTTACGTAAATTCATATTTATTTAACTCTATTTATTAAATTACCCTTAAGCAATTTATTTATATTCATGTATTTTCAAATGTATTGCTATATGGTAAAATCTTTCAGGGAGTTGATACAATGAATATTTTAAATTTTGAAATTTCTAAAAAAACCGAAGAAGAAATTAATGAGATTACCAAAAATTTTGAACGTACTGTTGAATATGCTGATATTTCCGAGCTTCAGGTAGGTGGCTTTGGCGCTGTTTTTTATACTAATCCTGAAAAATACATTGTTTATGTTTCAACTGACTTAAACAACGATGATTTCGAAACAAATATATTATATGAACTTCATCACATAAGACAAAAAGAAGAAGAATACCCTCTTACATCTTTAAAAAGAAGCGATGTTGTACTTCAGGAAAAGAACCCTATGTTTTTTTCATACCTTGACCATTCCTTGGTATCCGCAGTTTATGACCTTGATGTAATGACTCGTCTTAAAGAATCTGGTCACTCAATAGAGTTTTATATTTCAAACCGTTTAAACCAGATTTTAAAAATTGACCTTAAATCTAATATGGCCGATAAATATAATTATGCTTCATTTGGCATTCAGTTTATAATGTTCTGCCTTACAGCTTCAAAAAAAGAGCAGGAAACAGCGGCAGAGTTTTTAAACAAAAACTTTAATTTTATAGCAGACAACATATACCCTTATGCGGAAAAAATTAAAGAAATAGGCTTTGACTCACCCCTTTCCTGTGCAAAATGCATTATGTATATTGTAGACGTATTTAATATTTGGGATGTTGAATATGTTTCTTTTAGAGATGTAAAAGTTAAAACCCATAAATCATATTTAAGATTTTTAGAAGAAAATAAATAAAAATACTCACCAAAATGTTTCAAACGAATATACTGTAAAAAAAATATTCGGAGAAACGATATGAGAAAAAGTTTTATTAATATGGCAGCTGTTTGTATTACATCAGCTGCCCTTCTTTTTACAGGATGCGCTGGAAGTGACACAAAAAATGAAGAGCTTACAGAAGTAAGACTTAACGAGGTTGTGCACTCTGTTTTTTATGCTCCTCAGTACGTTGCTCTTGAAAACGGATACTTTGAAGAAGAAGGTTTAAAAATAGACCTTTCAGTTGGTCAGGGCGCAGACAAATCCATGACAGCACTTATTTCAGGTTCAGCAGATATTGCCCTTTTAGGTACAGAAGCAGGAATATATGTATATAATCAAGGTGCAGAGGATTATGCTTTGGCATTTGCTCAGCTTACCCAGCGTGCTGGCAATTTCCTTGTATCAAGAGAAAATGACACCGATTTTAAATGGAGTGATTTAAAAGGCAAATCAATTATCGGCGGCAGAACAGGCGGCATGCCTGAAATGGTTCTCGAATATGTTCTTAAACAAAATGGCCTTGAAATAGGCAAAGATGTGGAAATTATAAACAATATATCATTTGAGTCCACAGCCGGAGCTTTTTCAGCAGATATAGGCGATTACACAGCAGAATTTGAGCCTACAGCTTCAGCCATTGAAAACAGTCAGAAAGGCTATGTTGTAGCATCTTTAGGCACAGAAAGTGGATATGTTCCTTACACTGTTTACATGGCTACAAAAAGCTATATAAATGAAAATCCAGAAATTATACAGAAATTCACTAATGCTATTTACAAAGCTCAAATTTGGATGAGTGAACACACAGCAAGTGAAATAGCCGAAGTTATACTGCCTTATTTTACCGACAGCGATATTGAAACATTAACAAAAATAATAGACAGATATAATTCGCAGGACACATGGAAAACAGACCCAGTTTTCGATAAAGAAGGCTTTGAACTTATTCAGGATATAATGGAAAACGGCGGAGAGCTTGAAAAGCGTGTGCCTTTTGAAGAAATGGTAACAACAGATTTTGCCCAAAAAGCAGTTGAAAGTATAAAATAATATATTTATAAAATTACCCCTCTGGTTTATTGTAAAATCCAGTGGGGTAAAATTTTTATTCAGCTATATTTTCTATAAAAGCGTAAGTAGCTTTTGCCAAAGCCTCATAACCGAAATTATTCGGGTGTGTAGTATCAGTTACCTGCATTGAGCCATCCTGATTAAACTCGTCTACTTTATTTATTGTAAATTTAAAATCACCAAAAGAGTCTATATTCATATAAACTGGACAGAAATAAACATCATCTTTTTCCGAGCCTTCATAATACTCAGTTAAGCTTTTTACAAAAGCAAGCCTTTCGTATTTAGCTGTTTTGGTTGTGCCTGAGTCAAAAAGCATAAGAGGTTCATTCCATATTATTTTAATATTACTGTCGTAAGCTTTAATGCTTTTTATCATTTCGTCAAAATACGACAATATCTCTTCATGGCTGTTATGGCCTGAAAGATTGATGTCGTTTATACCAAGATTAACAACAACATAGTCTACTGAGTCATAACCATTGTTTTCCATATAGTAGCCAAAATCAAATTTTCCTTCTTCATTAAGGAACGGGTTAGAGTAACCGTATTTACTGCTTACGTTGCAGTAATCATAAGCAGACCAGCCACCGCGGCCTTCGTGCTTACTGCCTTCATTTCCTCTTGTGCCTAAAAGCTCCATACCTTCATTTTCGGCTATTTCAGTAAAATACTGAGTATACAGATTTTCGTTAATTAAGCTATCGCCTAAAAACATTATTTTTTTATTATTTAATACATTGTCCTTAGTATCTTCAATAACTATTTCTGTACTTCCTAGTTCTTTGCCATTTACATACAAATAATATTCTCCGCTGCCAATGTCATCTGTTTTAACACGTCCATCACTGGAAATTATATTGCCGTCATCATCCATAACTTCTATTTTATCGCCAAAATCAGCGCTACAGTTTAAAAGGGCATTATTAAAATCAACCATAGTGCCTTCAAGAGCATATACTTTTTCTGGAAGAACAGCTTCTTCTTTAGTAATACATTCTGGGTTAATGCCTGTTGACTCATAATTAAAATCACCTATTACGTTTTCTGTAGGAACATGATAAAAATTAAGAGCTACATACATTTTTATTATTTCGTTTGCATTTTCATTTTCTGAAACAAATTCCAGTTCTGTATTTTTTGCATTAATAAAATCGGCTTTAGCATAACTGAGTGTTGAAGTATAAATATTTCCTTTCTCATCGCTAACAGTAAATTTTACACCGCTTTTATCAGGATAAATACCACTTACAAAAAATTTCTTGTTTTCATCAGAATTATATATCTTTAAGTCCTTTACAACAGAAAGGAATTCATTCATTTCCTCACTACCGCTGTTTTTATTTACAAAATAATCTGTATTTGCCTTTGTAACAGAGTCGTACTTAATACCAAGGCAGTACGGGTCAATATTTCTAACCTCAGACGGTTTTACTGAATTAAGCTCTTTTTGAAGCTCATCATCAAAAGGTGTAAATACCGGCTCATCAAGGCAGTAGAAAAACTTAACCGGTGTGCCGTTATCGTACTGAGTTTTAAGATAAGTCTTTAATGTGTCAACATCTTTAACATTTCGTACATTCATAATTCTCATAAGAATTGTGTCTGTAGTTTCACCAAAAGAAATACCGTCATACCTGTTTGTTTTCTGTGAATCGAAAGTATGTACATCAAAATGAGTACATGCACCGTTTATAATTCTTGGCGCATTTTCACCAAAAGAGCACTGGAAAATAGTAGTGTTATCGTTTTTAAAAGCTGTTTTGGTGTATAAGCTCCAGTCTTCGCTTCCGTCAAATATTTTAAGCCCTACATTTCTTTCTATTCCCCAAACTCCGTCAACACATGTTATTTTATCTGTATAACCAGCACTCAATCTATAAAGTGGGTAATCAAGGGGTATTTCAATTTTGCCTGTAGTTGTAAGCAGAGTATACAAATTACCTTCACCAACACCGGATACTGTTGATATGTTATAAGGGTTTATGTTATAAGCTGTGTCTGGTCTTACAGCATGATACGCACCTTCTATTGAAAAGCCTGCATAGGCGTTAATTGTAAAAGCAGCAGATAAAAAAAGTGCCGCAACTAAAACGCTTTTTTTCATTTGCATTACCTCCTAAACCAAAACTTATATCATTTAATAATAATAACCAAACATAATTTATGTCAACTCTTTTTATAAAATTTTAAAAAATTATTTATATTTTAACTCCTGTTCAAAATAAGTTTAAATATGCTATACTGTAAATATTTAAAATATGAGGTGATAAAATGTCAGGTTCAATATTTGGAAAAAACTTTCAAATTTCCACTTGGGGCGAATCTCATGGTGAAGCTCTTGGTGTTGTTATAGACGGATGTCCTGCTGGCCTTAGCCTTTGTGAAGAAGATATACAGGCTGACTTGGATTTAAGAAAGCCAGGTTCCAACAAATTTGGTACTCAAAGGAAAGAAAGCGACACAGTTCATATACTTTCAGGTGTTTTTGAGGGCAAAACAACAGGCACTCCTATTTCACTTGTAATATATAACGAAAACCATAAATCAGCAGACTACTCAAATATAAAAGATGTATTCCGACCGGGACATGCCGACTATACATTTACGGCAAAATACGGCTTTAGAGATTACAGAGGCGGCGGACGCTCCTCCGGCAGAGAAACAGCCTCAAGAGTTGCTGCCGGCGCTGTTGCCAAAAAAATACTTTCAGAAATAGGCATTGAATTTTTAACATATTCAAAAGAAATAGCTGGTTTTGAGTGCAGAAATATTCCATCATCAAGAGAAGAAATATTATCTAACAGTTTATACATGCCTGATGAAGAAACATCATTAAAAGCTCAGGAATACTTAAAAAAATGTATTGAAAATCACGACTCAGCCGGCGGCATTGTGGAATGTATAATTAAAAATGTTCCTGCTGGCATAGGTGAAACCGTTTTTGATAAATTAGATGCAAGCCTTTCAAAGGCAGTATTTTCTCTTGGAGCCGTAAAGGGTTTTGAAGTAGGAACAGGCTTTAAAACTTCTCGCTTAAATGGTTCTGAAAACAACGACCCATTTATTGCGGAAAACGGTAAAGTTACAAAACTTACCAATAACGCTGGCGGAATATTAGGCGGAATGAGTGACGGAAGTGACATAGTTTTCCGGGCCGCTTTTAAACCTACTCCGTCTATATTCAAATCTCAGAAAACAGTTGATATTAATTGCAATAATACCGAAATAGAGATTAAAGGCCGCCATGACCCTATAATAGTGCCAAGAGCTGTAATTGTAGTGGAAGCCATGGCCGCAATAACACTTACAGACCTTTTGTTTAGCAATATGTTTTCAAAATTAAGCTCTGTAAAAGATTTTTATACAAAAATGTAATCATATAACAAGTCCCGCCTCTCATATATTCTTAGAGAGGTGAGACTTATGAAAAAAAACAAAAGTACATGCCCTGTTGTTTTTATTTTAATATGCGTATGTTTTATATTTGGCATAATAGTTGGTTCAGTTTACCAAAGTATTACTGAAAGCTCTTTTTTTATTAATAAAATAGCAGTTAAAGAGATAATTCCGCAAAATATGTCATTTTATATGATGTTTATAAAAAACATAAAATTTGGCATTATAATTCTTATTCTTTCTTTTATAAGCATAGGCATACCGCTTATATTGTCGGTTTTTGTATTAAACGGTATTTTTTATGGCTGTGCTTTTTCTTACATAATTTCTTTAAACGGTTTTAACGGCTTTAAAACGTTTATATTTACTGTTCTGCCTTATAGTATATTGCGTTTGGCACCTTTGATATTTACCGGATGCTTTTCTTCTTTATTAATAATGCGCAGATTTTTTAAAGAGCGCTCTTCTAAGGCTTACCTGAAACGAGAGGTACAGAAAACAAAATTAGAGTTTGCCATAGTGTTTTTTCTGCTTTGTATTATAACTTTTGCTTCCTGTATATTAGAAACAAAGTTAAATATACCGCCCACATTTTACCAATAAATCTAAATTATTAAATAAATAGTTATAAAAATATTATTAAAATGTTAAAAATTGTCGACAGAAAGCTTTATTTAGTATATAATCTACCCTGTATTATGTTGCATGAAAAGGGGAAGAAAAATGCAAGAAGACGACGCTGAGTTTTTAGCATTTCTAACGGAAACAAAATGTGCTTCCGAAAACACTATACTCTCTTACAGAAGGGATTTAAGAAATTTTTTCCAGTATCTTGATAAGTACGGTATAACCGATTTTAGTAGAGTAACAAGCATAACTCTTTCATCATACACTCTCTACTTACAAAACAATAATAAAGCAATCTCAACCATATCACGAAATATCGCTTCGCTTAAATGCTACTTTTCATTTTTATACTCACATAACAAAATTAAATCAAATCCTGCTACTGAATTAGAAGCGCCTAAAGTATCCAAAAAACTGCCTGAAATACTTTCGGTAGATAACGTAAGCCTTCTTCTTAATCAGCCGGATATGACAGATACAAAGGGTATACGTGATAAAGCAATGCTTGAAGTATTATATGCTACTGGCATGAGAGTTTCGGAGCTTATTTCACTTAGTGTAAAAGATTTAAATCTTAATCTTGAACTTATTCACTGTACAAGCAAAAACAAATCAAGAATAATACCTTTAGGCTCAAAAGCCATTTATTCTTTAAACCTTTATTTAAAAAACTCTAGAAATCAGCTGCTTAAAAACCGTGATGAGTCTTGCCTGTTTGTTAACTGCAACGGCCATCCTATGACTCGTCAGGGATTTTGGAAAATTATAAAAGACTATGCTCATAAGGCTGGTATAACAGATGATATTACACCGCATACCCTTAGACATTCTTTTGCGGCACATTTAATAGAAAATGGTGCTGATTTACAGTCTGTACAAGAAATGCTTGGCCATTCAGACATTTCTACAACTCAGATATACGCAAAGCTTGGCAAAAGCAAGCTTAAGGAAGTATATTCAAAGGCTCACCCAAGAGCATAAAATTATACGTGAATTCCCATGTGGAACTCACGTTTTTTTATTGTTATAACTTGTACCATGAACCACATTAATGGTATACTAATATAACTTATAAAACTCTTTTACAGGTGATTAAATTGAAAAAAATACTTATTATTTTAGCTGTTTTAGCTGTTACCATTATTTCTGCCGGATGCAGTAAAAAACCAGTATCCCAAACGGCTTTTCTCCTTGATACCGTTTCAACCATTACAATATACGACTATTCTGGTGACGAATCTGCTGACGATATAATAAATGAATGCTTTTCTTTATGTACAGAGTATGAAAAAAAATTAAGCCGCACTATAAACACCAGCGAGATTTCAGCAATAAATTCTGCTAAAGGCAATAAAGTAAAAGTTTCAGACCAGACAGCAGACCTTATTAAAAAAGCCATTAAATACAGTGAGCTTTCAAATGGAAAGTTTGATATTACAGTAGCGCCTGTAACTTCTTTATGGGATTTTAAGTCAGACTCCCCTGCTCCGCCAAGTGACAGTAATATTAAAGAAGCCTTATCACATGTTAGCTACAAAAACATATCAGTAGAAGGTAACACAGTTCAGCTTCTTGACGAAAATGCAGCCATTGATTTAGGCGGTATAGCAAAAGGCTATATTGGCGATAAAGCAAAAGAGTTCCTTATAGAAAAAGGCGTTAAAAAAGCACTTATAAACCTTGGCGGCAATATACTTGTTATTTGTCCCGAAAACGACAGCCTTATAATAGGTATTCAAGACCCTAACGCTCAAGAAGGTACTCTTTCCGGCGCCATATCAACAAATGGCAACAGCCTTGTAACAAGTGGTATATACCAAAGATGCTTTGAGTATAATGGAAAGCTGTACCACCATATTTTAGATACTTCAACAGGCTATCCTGTTGATAATAACTTAGCCTCTGTAACCATAATAGGCCCTGAGTCTGCCGATTGTGACGCTTTAAGCACAACTGTTTTTTGTCTTGGAGCGGAAGAAGGTTTAAAGCTTATTAATAGCCTTGATGGGTATGAAGCAGTAATAATAACAAAAGATAACAAAACATTGTTTTCAGACGGAATAAATAAGACAGTAGAGTATCGCCCAGCTAGCGAGCTTAATTAAGGAGTGAGAAAATGCCGCAAAACGAACACAGAGCTACTTCAAGAGTTTTAGATATACTTGAAATGCTTTCTTCATCAAACGATGGCTATACATTAACTGAAATAGCCAAACAGATTAAAGCACCTAAAAGCAGTATTTTTCCTATAATTCATACTCTTGAAGACAGGCATTATATTTCATTGCAGCAAAACAGCGGAAAATATCGTATAGGCATAAGCGCCTTTGCGGTAGGCTCCACATATTTTAACTCAAAATCAATACTTAGCCATATAAGCACTGCTATGAATGAGCTTGTTTCAGTATGCAACGAAACATGCAGTATGGGTGTTTTAAACGGCTCAAATGTTTTATATGTTGCCAAAATAGACTCTCCACAGTCACTGCGCCTTGTAACTCATGTAGGTAAAAAAATACCAGCTAACTGCACAGCTTTGGGTAAAGCCCTTTTAAGCCGAACGAGCTTTGAAGAAATGAAAGAAATATTCCCTCCACAAATGCTCTCATGCACCAGATACTCCATTACTGATATTAATAAGTTTTATGAACAGGTGCGTAACGTAGAAAATGAAGGTTTTGCCTATGAAAATCAGGAATTTGCAGAACAGATAATATGCATAGCCGTACCTATAGTTAAAGACGGCTCTGTGCTTTATGCCATTAGTGTTTCAATACCTTCTTTCAGATGTGACAGCAAAAAGCTTATAACCGTTAAAAATGAGCTTAAAAAGCTTAAACTTAAAACAGAACTTTTGCTCAGAAATTATTCTGGTGATATATTGCTTTGATAATTAGTTCAATCAGAAATTTAAAAAGGCTCAAACCGTATTTATCGGTTCGAGCCTTTTTTATACAATGCACGTTTTAAATCTTGTATATATCTAACCTGTTGCTTTTTTATGTATGGCTTAATAAAAGGAATTAATAATATGTTCTTAGATATTATTTCTTCTGTAAAATGCACTGTTGTTTTGCCGCCGCTATATGAAAAAACACCTTTCCAACAGCCTTTTATATTCTTGTTTTCCAATTCAAATTCCCAGTATTTATGTTTAATAAAAGCTGTTGTTTTAAAATAAGTTTTAACACCTTTATTGGAATACTCTATAAACTGGTGTTTGTTTAAAACTTCTATATAGTTAATATCACTCCGCCATTTATAATCGTTTAAAGATGTTACTTTGCTCCAAACAATATCAATTCCGCATTTAAAGTCAGCTTTAATACTCGAAACAACTGTATATTTTTTCATAAACACCGCCAAAGTTTTTTCTAACTTTTTCTAACTTTTTATAACCTTTTCAAACTTCATAATATTTTTAATTATTAAGTCCGAAATCCAGCTCCATTATTTTTTCATTTAAACAGCAAGCGCAGTAAGGATATGCACCATAACCTGAGCCATCTGCAAGTATTAAAAACCTATCTGTAACACCTTTTAAATAATCTCTTGTGGCATAAATAGCGTATTTTATATCATTTTTATTGAATTCTTTAATATGTTCAGCATGTTTTACAGCATCTTTTTCGTTATCACAATAAAAAACAGCACCATATCTTCCGCTAAAAGCTATGCACCATAAATTATTTTGTATATACTCCAGTTCATCATCTGCCGATTCACCGTCGTACAAAGGATTGCCTATAATTCCGCCGCCTATATGAATAGAGTCCTTAATAATAATGCCAATTCCCATAGCAAGCACATTTTTTGGCGTAACCTGACTTATTAACTCATAAAGCTTAATATCGATATAATAATCATCTTTTAAATCTGCAAAGTCAGCTTTTTCAATGGCTGATTTATAAATCTTTTTTGTATTATTGCTTTCACCATCACCACAGAAACCGCATAAATATGCTTTCTTTTTACAGGCAGTAAAATATTCATCACAAAAACATTCCATATCTTTATTCCTTCATATTCTTTTTAACAAATGTCCAAATCCTGTAAAGCGCACGCTCTATATTTTCAATAGAGTAAGCGTAAGAACACCTTACAAAACCTTCTCCAGATTCACCAAAAGCATTACCTGGTACAACTGCTACTTTTTCATCATAAAGCAGTTTTTCGCAGAACTCATTGCTTGTCATACCGGTTTTTTTAATGCATGGGAACACATAAAACGCACCTCTTGGCTCAAAACAACTAAGACCCATCTGCCTAAAACCATCTACCATAACGCGGCGTCTTTCATTGTAAGCATCACGCATAACAGCTATATCCTCTTCTCTTTGCTCACTTGTTAAAGCCTCTATTCCGGCATACTGGCTTGGTGTAGGTGCGCACATGGCAATATACTGGTGTATCTTATTCATATTAAATATAAGCTCTTCCGGGCCGCAGGCATAACCAAGACGCCAGCCTGTCATAGCAAAAGCCTTTGAAAAACCATTAAGCACAACTGTTCTTTCATACATTCCCGGAAGTGACGCTATGGATACATGCTTTGTTTCATAAGTAAGCTCTGAATATATTTCATCACTTATAACAAATAAGTCATGTTCTATTATTACCTTAGAAATAGCGGCTAAGTCGTCTATTTCCATTATACCGCCTGTAGGGTTATTAGGATAAGGCAGTATTATTGCTTTTGTTTTAGGTGTAATTTTACTTTCTAATTCTGCCGGTGTTACCTTAAAATCATTTTCTTCGTATGTAGTAACAGGTACAGGCACACCGCCGCACATTGAAACACAAGGCTTATAAGAAACATAAGAAGGCTCAACTACTAATACTTCATCACCAGGATTAACAATAGCTCTTAGTGAAATATCAATTCCTTCACTGGCACCTATTGTAACAAGTATCTGGTGCTCTGGGTCATAGCTTATTGAATATTTTTCGTTAAGGTAATCCGAAATAGCCCTTCTAAGCTCTATCATACCTGTATTTGAAGAATAAGATGTATGTCCTTTTTCAAGAGAAGAAATAGCGGCTTCTCTAACATGCCATGGTGTTTCAAAATCAGGCTCACCTACACCTAATGATATTGCGTTTTCCATCATGTTTGCAACATCAAAAAACTTTCTAATGCCTGAACTTGGCATATTTTTTATATTATCAGATAAATATTTATTCATTATTAAAATCTCCAATACCAGTTTATTAAATTAACTATATAAAACAGTATACAACAACTATTTTATTTTATCATTATAAAAATATTTAATCTACCCTATTAATACCGTTGCAGACAATTATACCACAATTAATTTGCTTTGCAATTAATTTTTTTAAACTAATCGATTAAAAATATTAATCAATAAATGTTATTACTGCACATTTTAAATACTAAAACATTCTATATAATATAACTAAATTATATTCCATACAAAAACAACGGCGGATTTCTCCGCCGCTGTCTTATTATACAGAACTTTAATTTATATTTTTTTGTTTAATATACCAAAGCATCTTTCAACTTATCAGCAGCATTCCTTTTCAACTTCAAAAGGATTTGCCTTTGGCTTAATATGGAACTTTCTTCTAAACGCACTAGAAATTCTGTCAAAGAACATATAAAGCAGCGGCACAACAACAAGTGTAAGGAATGTTGATGTTGCAAGGCCTCCGGCAATTACAAGACCCATGCCCTTAAGCATTTCGCTGTTTGAGCCGTTTGAAAATATCATAGGGAACTGGCCTAAAATAGTAGTTAAGGCTGTCATCAGTATAGGTCTAAGTCTTGTTGGGCAAGCCGCCAAAACAGCCTCTGTAAGCTCGTAACCATCTCTTTCCCTAAGTATATTAATGTAGTCAATAAGCACAATACCGTTATTAACAACAATACCTACCAATATAAGACAGCCAATAAGAGCCATCATGCTTATAGGCTCTCCTGTAATAAAAAGCAGGAATATTGCACCTGTAAATGCAAGAGGTATTGTAAACATAATTATAAACGGATTTAACAAAGACTCAAACTGTGCTGCCATAACCATATATAACAGCACAATAGCCAAAACAATTACAAGTCCTATAGCCGAGAATGTATCGTTCATTGTTTCACTGCTTCCACCTAATTTTGCTGTATAACCCTGAGGCATAGAAATTTGTGAAAGCATGTTTTGAACATCACTGCCAACACTTCCGCTATCCCTTCCGTAAACCTCACACGAAACAGTAACATAACGGCTTTGGTCTCCTCTATTAATAGATGAAGGCACATCCTCCATTGAAATTTCAGCTATAGCCGAAAGTGGTATAATGCTTCCGTCACCTGCTGTAATTGACATATCCTCTATATTAACAAGGTTAGAAGTCCTTTCTTCAGGCAGAACAACTATTATATCCATTTCGTCGCCGTTGGCTTTTAAAGTAGTTGCAGTATAACCTGATACGGTGTTTTTAACCTGATTTGCCACATCAGAACCTGTTAAACCATACTGTCTTATTTTTTCTTTGTCAACATTTAAAGCTATCTGTGTATCTTGGTCATCAAGTGAGCTTGTAATCTGTCTTGTACCTTCTATTTGCGACATCTGATACTCTATCTGCTCACTTATTTCACGCAGTTTATCCATGTCGTCGCCTGTTATTTCTACCTCAACACCACTGCTCAGCATAGAAGACATACTTGAGCTTGCTGAAACTGAAATCTCGGCTCCGGCAACATTTTTAACCATATTTCGCACATCTTCAACTATTTCATCTGTACTTCTGTCTCTTTCTGTTTTGTCTACAAGTGTACAGCTTATTGTACTTTCCTCACTGGAGCTACCTATCGAACCTGATGAACCCGAAAGAGAAACAGACATTGAAACCAGTTCAGGTATTTCTTCAAGCATTTCTTCTACCTGTAAAGACAGATTATCTACTACTTCCAGTTTGCTTCCCTTAGGTGCTTTTACAGTTACACTAAATTCGCCCTCGTCTGAAGATGGCATAAGCTCATACCAATTGAAGGCAGAAGGCTTAAAGAAGCAACAAATATTATCATAACAGCAATAAGTGTTCTTTTTTTGTGCCATACAGCCCATTTTAAAAATATGCCGTATATTGTATCAAGCTTCTTTATAAATTTATCGAATAAATCCAGCAGTTTATTTATAAAATTCAGCTGCTTAGGCGCATGGTTACGGTGTATGTTATTTACATAATTACCCGCAAACATAGGCACAACCGTCATAGAAGTAACAAGCGACATTGTAAGAGCAAATATAATGGCATAAGCCAAGTCTTTCATCATTTCAATCATCATTCCACTTACAAATACAAATGGAACAAATACAACTATTGTTGTTAAAGTTGATGCCACAATAGAAGCACGTACTTCTTTACCAGCTCTGTATGTGCCTTTTATTTTTCCATAACCTAGTGTTGTACGGTAGCGGTATATATTTTCCAGCACAACAACAGAGTTATCTACAAGCATACCAACACCAACCGAAAGACCGCCCAGCGAAATCATATTAAGTGTTGTGCCTGAAAAATACAAAAGCACAAATGTACCTATAATAGAAATAGGCATAGAAACTGCAATAACACCTGTTAAACCTATATTTTTAAGGAATACAAACAAAACAATAATAGAAAGTATTGCACCGGATAATATGTTTGATAATACGTTATTTATGGAGTTTTCAATACTGCTTGCCGACTCACTTACTATCTCCATTGTAATATCCGGATAATCCCTAGATATGGCTTCAATCTCATTTTTAACATCATTTACTACCGAAACTGTATTGCCATCACTGGATTTAGTTACAGAAACAGATATACATCTTTCGCCATTATAACGGCTTATGGATTCTGTTTCTTTCTCACATTCCGTAATTGTAGCAATATCTTCCAGCTTAAGCACCGTACCTTCTGAAATTTGTATAGGTTTATTTTTAATATCGTCTATACTTTCCATTTGAAGCTTTGTGCTTATTGTAAGCGATTTATCACCATAATCAACACTACCGCCTGCTTGATTACTGTTTTCAAGTGACAAAATCTGGCCTATCGACGTCATACTAAGGCCAAGGCCTTCCAAAATTTCAGGGTCTATTTCTATTTTTATCTCTTTTTCAGCACCGCCCATAACATCAACTGATGCAACACCGGACTGCCTTTCAAGACGAGGTTCTATATTATCCTCAACAAATGTTTTTAACTCATATTCGTCCATGCTGTCAGAAGCTACTACGGCTGTAACTACTGGCATGGAGTTCATATCCATTTTCATTATGGTAGGCGAATCACAGTCATCAGGCAGCATTACTTCAACCATGCTTATTTTATCCCTTAAATTAGTAACAGCCGTATCCAAATTAGTTCCGTAACTGAACTCAACCATTACCATAGAACTGCCTTCCGATGATGTAGAAGTTATGGACTCTACATCTTCCACATTTGCAACGGCACTTTCTATTTTTTCCGTAACAAGGCTTTCAACCTCTTCCGGGCCTGTGTCTTCATAGGTTGTCATTACCATAGCTATAGGCATATCAACATCAGGAGTTAATGCCATTTCCATTTTAGAAACAGAAACTATACCTAATATAACTATAATAAGCATTACCATTATAATGGCTACCGGACGCTTAATTGAAATTTTAGTAAAATCCATATATGTATCACACGCCTTTCTGTCAAAACTCAATTAAGATTCCGTAATACTTACTGTGCTTCCGTCACTAAGGAAATCCTGACCGATAGTAACAACTTTATCCCCCATGTTAACACCGCTGGTAATTTCTATGTACTCATCATTTTTAAGGCCTGTTTCAACAATAGTTTTATGTGCTATATTATTTTCATCAACAACATATACATACTTTTCTCCACTGCTTTCAATTACAGTGTTTAAAGGCACTGAAATTGTATTGTCTTTCTTATCCAATACTAGCTTAATTGAAGCAAACATGCCTGGCTTAATTTCATGGTTGCTGTTTTCTAAATACGCCTCTACAGTATAAAGCTTAGTCTGACTATCTGCTGTAGGCGAAATGTTTGAAATTACTGTTTCAAAAGGTTCCTCTGATACTGCAGAAATTGTAATATAAACTTTAGAACCTACAGATATTCTGTTAATAACATCTTCTGAAACACTAAATGATACTTTAATATCATCTAAGCTTGTTATAGTCATGGCCTCACTTTGAGCACTTACAGTAGAACCTTTTGTTATATTAATACTGCCTATTGTGCCATCTATTTCCGCACGAACTTTAGTATCTTCAAGATTTTTTTGAGCACTCTCAAGTGAAACCTGTGCCTGTTCTACAGTTGCCTGCGACTGTTTTACAGTTGCTTGTGATGATTTTTTTGTTTCTTCTGTAATTTTATTTTTCTGCAATTCAAGCTCATTAATAGCTGAGTCAAGCTGGAGCTTTGTTTGGTCTGCACTTGACTGAATCTCATCAAGTTCTTGTTTAGATATGTTGCCTATTTCATAAAGTTTTTGATATTTTTCCAAGTCCTTTAAAAGGTCATCATATTGAAGCTGTAAAGTATCTACATTAGACTGAAGCTGCTGCAACTGCACCTCCATACTTCCGCCTACGTTTGATTCATAATTAGCCTGTGCTGACTCCAAGCCTGCCTGAGCTGAATTTAATGAGGCTTGAGCCTGCTGCACTTCTAGCTGAGCATTTGTGTCATCAATTTCAAAAAGAATATCTCCAGCTTTAACATTGTCTCCAAGAGATACATATACATTTTTTACTGTTCCGCCAACTTTAGGCACTACTGAAACCTGACTATCTGATGAAACTTTAGAAGATACACTGACATACTGCTCTATTGTCAGCGGTTCAATTTCGCTAACATTTACGGCTACAGCTGTTACACTGGCATTTTCATTTAATCCTTCTGGAGGCTTTGAGCCACAAGCTGTACATAGATATACAATAGCAGTCAGTAAAGATATACCAATCAGACTTTTTTTCATATTTCACTTCTCCTTCTGTTTAATATTTTGCTTATAGGCTGCTGTTAGGCTAAAATGTTTAAAAAGTTAACCTAATATCAATTACTTAAGCATTAAAATTTGCTGTTAATAAAACTTATACGTTCAATAGCTTTTATACAGCTGAACATAAACACATTTTTATCACTGCCCTTCATTTAAAGGATCGATTCAAAAGTATATATTTGCTTTATGAACTAAACATCAAGTCAATATAAACTGAATATGAACTTTTACACATTAATCCATTAAATTATACAAATTGCTTTTTTATCCGTTTTATTAACAATTAGTTCATAATACGCATTTATAATAAAACCATACAAAAGGAGGTAAACTTATGTTTCATATTTTAGTTGTTGAAGATGATAATGAGCTTAGAAACTTATTCTGTACCGTTCTTGAAAAAAAAGCTATACATGCATACCGGCACAAAACGGAAAAGAAGCATTGGATTTGCTGGATGCCGAATATGTGGACCTTATAATAACTGATATAATGATGCCTGTTATAGATGGGTATGACTTTATAAAATCCCTTAGGGATGCATCTTATAATCAGCCGGTTTTAATAATAACGGCAAAAGATAGTTTTGATGACATGGAAAAAGGCTTTCGTGCCGGAACAGATGATTACATGGTTAAACCTATTAATGTAAACGAAATGGCACTGCGAGTAAAAGCACTTTTAAAAAGAGCAAAAATAAATAACGAAAGAACGCTTACAGTAGGTAATACTGTTTTCGAATATGACTCTCTTACAGTATTTACAAATAAAGGCGAAGAAACACTGCCGCAAAAGGAATTTTTACTTCTCTTTAAGCTTATATCATACCCAAACCATATTTTTACAAGACACCAGCTTATGGACGAAATATGGGGTATGAACTCAGAAAGCGACATGCGTACTGTTGATGTGCATATAGGCAGACTTCGGGAACGTTTTAAAGACAACACTTATTTTGAAATAGTAACCGTTCGCGGCTTAGGATACAAGGCGGTGAAAAAACGTGAAAAAAATACCTGATTTAAAACTGAGCGTATTATTTATACTGCTTATATTTATAATTCAGTCAATAAGCTCTTCGGTTTTTCCTTTAATAACCATAATAGCCATTAATTTAGGCTATATTAAAAACCCAAACCCAGTAATAATGCTCATTTTTATATTAATTACAAGCATTGTAATAGGTGTAATACTGGCAAAAATAATAAGCAAACGTGTTTTAAAACCCATAACAGACCTTAACGAAGCTACAAAAAAAGTTGCTAAAGGCGATTTTAATGTTCAGATTGAAGAAATAGGAATAGGCAAAGAAATTAAAGAAATGATTCATAGCTTTAACATTATGGCAAAGGAGCTTAAAAACATAGAAACTTTCCGTAATGATTTTATTTCAAATGTTTCACATGAATTTAAAACACCTTTATCTGCCATAGAAGGCTATGCTACTTTGCTTCAAGATGATAGTATTTCTAAAAGTGAAAGAGATAATTACATAGAACGCATTATCTCCAGCTCAAAAAGGCTTTCTACCCTTTCCGGAAATATATTGATGATTTCTAAATTAGAAAATCAGGAAATTGTTTTGGATAAAAGAATGTTTTCACTGGACGAACAGATACGAAGCTGCATACTGTCTTTGGAGCATATATGGAGTGAAAAAAATATTTCCCTTGATATTGATATGGATAATGTTATATTCTATGGCAACAAAAGTATGATATCGCATATTTGGTTTAATATAATTTCAAATGCCATTAAATTTACACCAAACGGCGGGCTTATATCAGTTAAATTAAAAAATGAAAATGATTTGGTAACAGTGGTTATTTCAGATACAGGCATAGGCATGTCGGAAGAAATAAAAAACCACATTTTTGAAAAATTCTATTGTGCCGATAAATCCCGTACCAACAGCGGCAACGGACTTGGTCTTACACTTGTAAAACGTGTTATTGAGCTATGCGACGGAACAATAGAAGTTGAAAGCCAAAAAAACATAGGCACAAAATTTATAGTAAAGCTTCCGAACGTTGCCAAAACTTAATAAAGTAAAGGGCATATAGTACATTCTATACGCCCTTTTTGTATTTAGCTATAATAAATTAAAATTTATTTTACAACATTTGCTCGGCTAATCGTGTTATAAGGCTATCAGAGTATTTATAGAAACTTAAATACAACATTGTATCATCAGTAAAGCCACATTTTTCCTGTATTATCTTTTTAGACTCCTCAACTGTTAAAGCCTCTTTTTCCATACCATTATAACCTCCTGCCTTTATTATTTTAGGAAAATCAACATAGGCAATGTCTGTGTCAACAAAACCGCTTATACCGTTTACCGTTCCCGTTGAGCTGTTCTGCCACATATCCACTCTGCCTTTATAGGTGTATTGTTCACCCCTGTATTCCGCAAGCCAAATACTGTAATCTTTAATTCTATTTGTGTCTATATAGTTTGTAAGCCAGTACTTATTGGCATAAAGCATAGGATAAAATCCAAATTCCTTCAGCCTTCCCATAAATGACAGTGCAATATTTGTTATTTTATCTTTAGTAAGGCTTGTAAGAGAGTTGTCCTCAATGTCTACAGCGGCAGGGTATGGGAATTTATACTTTTTAATAATGCTTATAAAAAAATCTGCTTCCTGTATTGCTTCTTTTTCTGTTTTGGCTAAGCAATAATGATAAACACCCATATCCATACCTTGTGCCTGAGCATTAGTCATATTTGTATCAAAATTTTTGTCTTTAAGGCTTTTGCCATATGACGCTCTGGCCATTGCAAAGCTTACACCCGATGTTTTAACCTTTTTCCAGTCTATAGTTCCCTGCCATACCGAAACATCTATGCCGTTTACGGACATTTTAATTCCTCCTTGCTTTTTTAATATATAATATGAAAAAGTAAGCAAAAACGACACAGAATATTGATATAAAATACATTTTTTTGCAATAAAACAAAAAAATCCGAACTGAGGCCATCAGCTCGGATTTTCAGTTGTTATTTAATACCGTTTAACTTTTCTTTTGTTTTTAAAATTAGGTACAGGCAGTTATTCCAAGGTGTAGGAACTCCGTTTTTTAAGCCTTCCTCTATAACTACCCCAGAAAAGCTATCAACTTCCGTTTTTCTGCCAGCTTCCATATCTTGGAGCATTGAAGTTTTGCTGTTTGGTTCAGAGTTAACAGCTATTCTAACACATTCTTCTAAATCATTTTCATCAATATTTATGCCTTTACTTTGGGCTATAAGCATAACTTCTCGCATTACCTCTCTTAAAGCCCTGTTAAGCTCCGGTATTCCGCCAAAACCCCAATAAGGCGAGCCTGTAGCTGAAGAAAGCTGGTTCATGCCTACATTACGCATAAATTTCATCCACACTGCTCTTATCATGTCTTGACAAATCTCATTAGGTATTTTTGCCTTGTCAAAAAGCTCTTTAACTGCTTTAACTTGAGTACTTATAACAGTATTGTCGGCTTCACCAAATTGAATTGTGCCTTCCCATGAGCATTTAATGCCTTCTGGTGTTCTTTCAGCATCGGATTTACTAAGGCCATAAAGCACCGTGTTTTCTGGATAAACCTCTTTAATTTTATCCCTTGCAGAAACACCATTAAGTATAGTTAAAATTACAGTATCTGGAGTAATTATGTTTTTAACATCATTAATTGCGCTTTCAAGTTGATAGTTTTTTACTGAAAAAATAACAAGGTCTGCCTTCCAAATTTTATCGTCTGGTTCTACAACCAAAGGCATTATTTTTTCACCGTTTATTGTTTCACCATTTTCTCTTAGCCTTTTGGCTCTACTGCCTCCAGCAATAACGGCAAAGTTATCGCCCATTAAGTTATAGAGCCTTCTGCCGTAAGTAGCACCAATAGCACCAAAGCCAACAATAGCCGCTTTTTTAATTTCCATACTGTCCTCCTTTTAAAAGTTAATGATTTTTCCAGTCCAAAACACCGCCAGTTGCGGCAGAGCTTGCCTGAGCAGCATAACGCGCAAGGTAGCCGCTCTGAACTTTAGGCTCATACTTCCACTGAGCTTTTCTTTTTGCCAGCTCCTCATCGCTTACATGCAAAGTAACTTCTTTTTTATATACATCTATAGTTATTTTATCACCATCCTGCACAAATGCAATAGGTCCGCCTTCAGCAGCTTCCGGAGATATATGGCCAACAAAACATCCATTATTCGTGCCAGAAAACCTTCCATCTGTAATAAGAGCCGTACTTGTAGCAAGGCCCTGTCCGTTCATAAGCTTCATAGACCTATACATTTCCCTCATACCTGGGCCGCCTTTAGGTCCTTCATACCTAATTACAACAACATGACCTGGTTTAATTTTTAGCTGTTCAAGAGCTAAAGAACATTCTTCTTCACTATTAAAGCATATAGCTTCTCCTGTAAAGCGACGTACTTCTTCAGCAATAGCCGCCGGTTTAGCAACACCTGTATCCGGCGCTAAATTACCACGCATAATTGCTACCCCGCCTAATGTGCTGAAAGGATTTTCAAAATGCCTGATTACATTATCATTACATGGCCCATACATATAGTTAGTATTTTCAATATTTTCTCCCAATGTTGTGCCCGAAACAGTCATTACATCGGTGTTAATATGGTCTTTCAGGTATTCCATAACCCTTTCAACGCCGCCGGCTCTATAAAAATCTTCCATATCATAATCATTAGAAGCAGGATTTATCTTTGCCATATGCGGAATAATGCCGCTTATTCTGTCAAACTCCTGCATAGTCCAAGTAGGGTCAATACCAGCCTCATACCCAATAGCCGATATATGCAGTACAGCATTAGTAGAGCCTCCCGTTGCCATAACATAAGAAATAGCGTTTTGTATAGCTTTTTTAGTTACAATATCTTTAGGTCTTATATTTTTAGATACAAGCTCAACAATTTTTTCTCCTGTTTTTTTAGCACTTCTAAGCCTTTCATTATAAACAGCCGGTATCGCTCCGCCGCCTGGCAAAACAAGTCCAAGAGCTTCAGCAGTACAACTCATAGTATTAGCTGTACCATAAAAATTACATGAACCGCATGTAGGCTGAGTAATTTTTTGCAGATTCAGTACTTCTTCCCACTTTGCAATACCCTTCTGGTACTTACCATAAGTTTCGGCAACAGTAGTGCTATCGGCCTTTGTTTTTTCACCATAAGCAGGTCCGCTTAGCATAGGGCCACCTGGCACCATAATTGCTGGTATATTGGCCCTTAAACAGCCCATAAGCATTCCAGGCACTATTTTATCACATGAACCTAAAAGTACTATTCCATCTAAGCGATGAGCTTTTGCCATTATTTCAATGCTATCCGCAATTATTTCACGTGAAGGAAGTATGTAATGTCCACCTACTGTTCCGTTTCCTACACTATCACAGCAACCTATAACACCAAACTCAACAGCATTTGCACCAGCAAGGTGAACACCTTTTTTCACAAATTCGGCTACCTGCCTAAGGTGAAAATGCCCCGGCACAATATCACTAAATGCATTAGCGATACCTATTGTATACCTATCTAAATCATCATCATCAAAACCAACAGCCTTATAAACCCTGCATGGGTGAAGCTGCATTTTTGGTTCATTATCGTTTACTGCTGAATTATTAGTTTCTTTCGACATATAATCCCTCCTAAACAACTAATGACAATAATATATTTCAGTTACATCGTATCACAAAAGCACAATATGTCTACTTCCATTTTATATAGAAACATATATAACTAAATGTTATGTTTTAGATATTAGTTAATATTTATTGATACTAAACAATTTAAAAAACCTTCAGCAAAAGCATTAAAGCTTAGCTGAAGGTTAAATGTTAAACATATGTTTACAGTATAACAATAAAAAATATTATTTTTATACCTTATTACTCTTCCATATTGTGGTAAACATTCTGAACGTCATCGTCATCATCAAGAAGGTCAAGGAGCTTGTTCATTTTCTTAATGTCATCTTCGTTTGTAAGTGTTGTGTATGTCTGAGGTATCTTTGTTACCTCTGCTGATGCCATTGGTATGTTGTTTGCCTCAAGTGCTTCTCTTACTGCTGAAAAATCATCTGGTGATGTTGTTATCTCATAGCTGTCTTCTTCTACGGCAAAGTCTTCAGCACCAGCTTCAATAGCCATCATCATAAGCTCGTCCTCATCCATGCCTTCAACTTCTTCTTTATCAACAACAATTAAACCTTTGTCGTCAAACATAAAAGATACGCATCCGCTTGTACCCATGTTTCCGCCGCCTTTTGTAAAAGCGTTTCTAACATTTGCGGCAGCTCTGTTTCTGTTGTCTGTAAGAACCTCAACAATAATGGCAACTCCGTTAGGACCATAGCCTTCGTATGTTATGTTCTCATATTCAACACCATCCCCAGGGCCAGCAGCCTTTTTAATGCTCCTTTCAATAGTATCGTTAGGCATATTGTTTGATTTAGCCTTAGCAATAACGTCTCTAAGCTTACCGTTATTAGCAGGATCCGGTCCGCCTGCTTTTACCGCAACTGCAATTTCTCTACCAATCATTGTAAATATTTTTCCTTTTGCGGCATCATTTTTTTCTTTTTTATGTTTAATATTAGCAAATTTTGAATGTCCGGACATTTCGGATAAACCTCCTTAAATATTTATAACTATAATATTTTAGCATTATTTTAAACTCAATACAAGCCTTATTCATATAATTTAAAGCCTTCTTCAGTACATGCCCCACGCAAAGTATCTTTTAATTGGGCCTGAACACTACCTGATGTTATTTCTGTTATAAGGGCTTCAAATATATCAGCTCTGCTGTTTTCTATATAAACTGTATAAGTTACTTTATCTGTAAAATCTGTATTTTCTACAAAATACTCTCCCTTTGACAGTTCATACTGTATTTTACCACTTTGAGTATAGTCGCACTCAACAGAATATTTTTTATATAAACCTATCTGGCAAACACCAGCATTATCAAGCCCGGCCTTAGCTGCCGCAGTATATGTCCTTACAAGACCGCCGGTACCTAAAAGTATACCGCCGAAATACCTTGTAACAACTACAGCTGTATTTTTTATATCCTCTGATGAAAGAACACTCAAAACAGGCATACCAGCTGTACCCTGCGGCTCTCCATCGTCACTAAAACGCTTAAGCTCATTTTTCTCGCCTATTTGATAAGCAAAAACATTGTGTCTTGCATCATAATACTTTTTCTTAATTTCTTCTATAAAGGCTCTGGCTTCTTCTTCGCTTTTAACTGGCCTTGTATGAGCTATAAATCTCGATTTTTTCTCTGTTATTTCGGCATATCCCGGCTTAACAGTAGTTTTTATAATATCTTCTAACATATTTTGACAAAACACCACCTAATTTAATTTGAAAAAATTTCTAAAGTACAATCACCCTTTAAACAGTTTGTCATACTATATTATCAGAACAGCAAATGTTCTACACCAAAAGGAGGATTTTAAAATGGCAAATATCGATTTATGTAACAACTGTCCGGCTTTCCAGCCTAAACTTGAATGTGTATCAATCCCTAAAATTTTCGACCAGTGCAGACTTCAGGTTTGCCTTACACCAAACGAAATCGGCGCAGCTAAAGTAGACTTTAATCCTATTAACTGCAATATTAATATAAACACATGCTCAAACCAGTGCGGTCAGTCAGTTCAAGGCAAAAGAACATCTTGCAGCGGTGAAACAATAGTTCCACCTCAGAATGCTGTTTCAGTAACAATTGATAATTTCTGCATTAAGAGCATGAATGTATTAAGCAAAACAAAAAGCGGTTTCAGAAAAGGTTTCTTCGACGTAAGCATCCGCTTTATATTCAGCTATACTCTTAAATTCTACAATGCAGACAACATGGAAATAAGCAGAGTACCTGCCTGCAGCTCATATACAACAACTGTTTCACTCTACGGCGGAGAAGACATCTGTGTTGCATCATTTAACGAGCTTTACAATGGCATTACAACAAACGGACCATTTGTATCAATAGAAGGCAGTGCAATGAACCTTGCTGCTGCTCTTAGATATCCTTGCGGTTGTGGCTGCGGCTGTGGTTGTGGCTGCGGTTGCGGTTGTGGAAACTGCGGCGGCGGATGCGGCTGCTCAGATAATGGCTGCGACAATGGCTGCTCATGCTTATCACCTACAGGCGTTGATGTAACAATAGGTCTTTTCGCAGTAGTTAAACTTTTAAGACTTTCCAACATGTCAGTTAACTCTTACGGCAACTGCATGCCTTGCGAATGCTCAGATATTTCAGACATCAGCCCATGTGACTTCTTTGATAATCTTAAATTCCCTACAGACCTTTTTGCACCACAGGCTAACTACAAACCATGCTGCGACACATCATCAGAGGATACACCAACAAACGGTTCATGCTGTGAAACTTGCTGATAAATCAGCATAAAAACTGATTTAAAAAGCCGTGGGGTGTGGGCAGAACCCATGCCTTACGGCATAAATTAAATATCATTACAAATATTTTATATAATAACCCCCTCTTTATCAACCATTAATTTTTGCACAATATAAAAGCAGTATTGTCTACAAAAGGCAATACTGCTTAATTTATTGGCTATTTTGTTATTTTAATACTTTGCTGTAATAGCTCTCTGTAAGATAAAGTGGCATAACTGCGTTATGTCCAAGAACTCTATCTTTTGTAAAAAGCACCGTTGTAGGAGCTTCACTATATTTTATAAAAAGTGAGTCATGGCCTACGCAAAGACCCATAACTACATTTAAATCAGTTTTTTCGTTATTAAGTATTTTAGCCTGCAATATAGGATTACACATTGGCTCATAGCAGTCAGGGTGTATTTTATCTTTGTCGGCTATGCCTATTTCGGTTTTATCCCTGTTGCCTACTTTACATGCTGCACCAACAACCTCAAGTCCGTTTTTACGAAGTATTTTGGCAAATGTTCTTGCTTCTCTTATTGTGCCTACACATGTGGCAATACCCACTTTTTTAGCGCCTATCTTTTTAGCAAATAACACTGTTTCCTCAACTCTTGTAAGTTTACAGTAAAAGTTGCCTTCTATTTCGGCAGCAGATTTAGCTATAATGTTGTTTTCTTCACTTTTAAGCAGCTCAACAGCCTCTTCAGCCAATTCTTTGTATTTAACTGTTTCGCAAAAATCAGGATACGGCATATTCTGATTTTCACAAGTTGTTTTGTAACAGTCAATACAGCTTAATTCTTCCTTCTCCATGTGGATAACCTCCCCCTTAGTCTGCAACTAAATCTTTTAGTGCAGCATCTGTATATTTAACAAGGTCGTCAGGCGATATAATAATCTGGCAGCCCCTAACCCCAGCGCTAACGCCTATTTCATCAAAAAGCTGAGCTGTTTCATCTATATATGTAGGAAATTTCTTTTTCATGCCTATAGGCGAACAGCCACCTCTTATATACCCTGTTACTGGCAGCAAATCCTTAACATGCAGCATTTCTATTTTTTTATTTTTAGAGCATGCAGCCGCTTTTTTTAAGTCAAGTTCCTCAGCCACTGGTATGCAAAAAACCATATATCCGGTTTTGTCACCTTTTGTAACAAGTGTTTTAAAAAGCTGTTCTGGCGGCATATTTAATTTTGCTGCTACAGTTACACCGGATAAATCACTTTCGTCATACTCATAAGTTTCACTGCGGTATTTTATTTTTTCAGCGTCTAAAAGGCGCATAGCATTTGTTTTAACCAATTAAAGCATCTCCACATTTTAATAACTTAATTAATAAATGAATAAATAGTCTGCATAAACCTTATTACCGGCGGTATGTAATAAATAACCGGCACTGCTATAGCCGGTAACATATTTCCAACCTTAAATTTTTTAATTTCAAGTGTATTAACACCTATTGCCGTAATCATAATTCCGCCTACTATAGATATTTCAACAAGCATTTCATTAGTTAAATAAGGCTGAATTAAAGAAGCGAAAACCGTAAGGAGGCCTTGATAAATAAAAACGGAAACAGCCGAAAGCATAACACCAACACCAAGTGTTGAAGCAAAAACAAGCGCCATAACACCGTCTATTACAGCCTTTGTAAAAAGTGTTGTATGTACTCCCTGTACTCCACTTTCAATAGAGCCTATAACAGCCATTGTACCTACACAAAATGTAAGACTGCCTGTTACAAAGCCCTGTGAAATATTTCCGCCTTTAGACTTAGTTGCCGACTCAATTAAATTGCCAAATGATTCCAGTCTGTCCTCAATTTTAAGTGACTCACCTATAAGTGAGCCAATTACAAGACTTACAATATAAAGCACAGGTTTAGCCTCGTCGCTCAGCATACCTTCAAGTGCTGTTGAAATTCCTATAAACACTACCGAAAGGCCCAAAACACTCATTAATATTTCTCTGTATCTTGGCTTAAGACCGCCCTTTATAAAAAGGCCTACAAATGCACCAAATATAATGGCTAAAGAATTGACTATTGTTCCTAACATAACTTACTTACCTGCTTTTTCTTTTTTATTGTCAGAAGCGCCTATTTTAAACTCTCTGGCGTAATTAAACAAATACTGCTGGGCAAAGCCTGCATATTGACCAAACTTATCGTATGCTGATTTATGTATTGTTTTAATAGGCGTGTCGTTGCCGTCAAAATAAAAATAGCTCATAACCCTTTTAACCCAAACATCTGTAGGGAAAGCATCGCTTCTGCCCATTGAAAAAAGCATAACACAATCAGCAACCTTAGGTCCTACTCCCTTAATTGTCATAAGCTCTTTTCTTACTTCATCAGTTGGCATATCTTTAAATTTTTCAAAAGAAATTTCGCCTGAAATACATTTTTGAACAGCATCCATTATATACTTAGCCCTAAAGCCTGTTTTACATTCCATCAATTCTTCCTCATTAGCTTTAGAGAGCTCATCAACAGAAGGAAATGAAAAATAACTTACATTATTAAAATCTCCTATAAGTTTGCCATACCTTTGGCTAATATTAGATACTACTTTTTTAATCATAGGTATTCTGTTGTTTTGAGAAATTATAAATGAAATAAGGCACTCAAAAAAGTCCTGATTAAGTATTCTTATTCCCGGCGCATACTTCACTGCATTTTTAACAGTTTCGTCTTCAGATGAAAGAAGCTCCTTAATTTGGTTATAATCTCTTTTAAAATCAAAATAGTCCAGCCAAATATTCTCAAAGTCTTCTTTTAAGGTATTTTCAAAAACTATATCATTATCTTTTTTATAAGCATGCAGTATCTTTTCTTTAGCAATAACAATATAGTCTTCATCACCTATTTTTTCAAACCTAAAGCATTGGCCACACTCAAGAGTTTGAGAAATTACAAAACTGTCGTACTCATTTAAAACCAAATTCCCGTCGCAAAAACTGTATTTCATTTGTTTCTCCTTACTTGTCCCAAATTATAAACAAAGGCATATTATTGCCGTAGCCATTTAATTTTTCCTCAGCATCATAGTTGCTTGCAACCTGAATATACTCCCATGTAGTTGTGTTATATCTTGCTAAATACTTAACCTGATTTTTAAGCACTATATAATAATAGTTGGATGCACCACATATATACTCAACATCATTTGAACCAGTAATAAGGCCTCTTTGTGACATAAGTATTAATACATCATTTTTATGGATGTTAATACTGTTTTTAAAGTCATAAACAGACCACTGCGGCAGCAGTGAAAGATTAAAATCAGGAAGCTGTTTATTAACAGCAACCTCTAGCCTTGGTTCTTTTTCCAATCCTGCATAAACCACTTCCCAAATACCATTTGATTGTTTAAGTATATATTGCCTAATAAGGCCACTGTCACTTGCAGGCGAAAGAGTAGCTATTGCATACTTTCCATCAAGCCTTATATTTCTTACAAAATACTGCTCATACTTTCCTTCATGCATATTAATAAAGCTTACAATCCTGTTATACTCATTAGAGTCAGGATAAAGCCTTGAAATACTGCCATGATTTTGATTATATTTCACCATAAGGCTGTTATAATCAGCTGAAGATATTTCGCCCCCGCCGTAGCTTGAAGAAATTATATATTTATCCTCATTTGGTATTTTTAATGCAGAAAAAACAGTAAGTCCAGAATCTACACCGCTTAATGTAACTCCATCTAAATTCTTAACATCACTGCCTAAAAGCAGTAAAACTTGGCAGTTGCTGTTAACATACTTATTATCAAGGTAGCCTTCTTCTACAAGATAATATGTGTCAACCAGTCTGTTTCGTGACAGGTTATACATATAACCGTTTTTAGTTATTACCTTGCTTTTTGAAAAATAGTCGTTATAATAAGTCTGCCCTGCTTCAACTACACTATCAGCTATATCCCATTGCGTTTTAAGCTTAGGGTCTCTGTTGCTTATTATATTTACAGAATCACTGCCAGCTGATGTATGCTTTTGCGGTATTTCGTCGATTTGTGTTTTATCAGAAATATTATTTTCATTATTTTTGCTGGTACTTGAATGATTTTTGTTATTATCAGTATTACTGCCGCTGTTTATTTCAAACGATGCGTCTTCGCTATTTTCATCCTTTTCCATGCTTTCGTTGTTTTCATCAACTACAGTATTGTTATTTTCAATAACTTCATCTTCGTTATCAACGCCTTCTGTTTTTTCGCTTTCGCTTGAAGAAGTTTTATATTCTTCGCTTGAAGATGGATTATTTATGGCGCAGGACGCAAAAAATATTAAAGCTGAAAAAGCCAATGCTATAATTTTGTAATTCTTTAGTATTGATTTTCTCAATTAATACTCATCCCTTTTGTCTATAATAGCTTCATATACTGACTCAAGTTCTTTTTTATGTATACTGAGTATACGCTTTATCTTTTCTTCCAGTTCATCAGCATTTTCTATGAACTCAAATTTAATATCCCATGTAGGATTATAACAGTCTTCTTCCTCATTTATGCTTTCTGCCTCAGTTAAAATCGGTTCCGGGTCGTAATAATCATAAACGGCGTCAAATTCCCAGTCTTCAACATCTCTGTCGCATGTAAGTTTTAAATGTATACAGCACCGGCCGACTTCTTCAGATGCATAAGTATTGTAAATAAGATTTTCGTTTTCCTCTACTTTAAAACTGGCTATTTCTTTATCAAGAAATCCTGTTTCACTATCTTTAAGCATAATAACAATTAAAGTTTCGTCCATTACAAAATCTCCTAAATTTCATTAAGCTAAATAAAATATTCTAACATTAATATTATACTATCACTAAAAAATTATTGCAACACAGCGCAAATTCAACAGCAAATCTTAAGATAAAATTAACAATTTAATTTTCCTTAATTTGCCAACGCACCCAACAAAAAGCATGTACCGGCAGTATTTTCTGCCGGTACTTAAAACCATTAATTTTATTCTTCTGTAGAGCTTGTTGTTTGTTCTTCTTCTGTTTCGCCAATTCCAAGTATAACAAGTATATCTGTATCACCTGAGAGCATTTCTGGGTCAACTATAATTTCAGCATCATTATAAAATTCTTCTTTAAGGTCATATCCAAGGCCTTCTTTATAAACAACAATTCTTGTATGAGGCTGCTGTTCGTCGTTATATGTTGAAATACTTGAAACGGTATAGCCTTTTTCCTCAAGCATAGCTTGATTTTCAGCAGCATAGCCGTTAATATTGCTGCCGTTTGAAACTTCGATATTTTTGCCCTTAGATGAAATATGTCCATTTTCATCTGGTATATCATCACTGTAGAATACACGCCTTACACTTGCGTTTAATTCGTCTTCATCAATAACATAATATGATACATTTCCAATATACTGTCCAGCTCCTGGCGCTGTTTCCATTGTAACATTATTCATGTCTACATCAGAAATGTAGTTAGCGTACTTAAGGCAGTCAGTAAGTGTAAAATCAGTTGTTACATCTTTATAGAGAGTATTAATAAGGGTTGGAAGGTTAGACAGTATTGACTCAGTGCTAAGCATCTTTTTCCCCAGTTCCTTTAAGAAAAGCTGCTGAACTCTAACTCTGGCAACATCACCTTCAGGATATTTTCTAAATCTAACAAGCTGCTCTGCTTTGTCACCATCAAGATGCTGTAATCCTTCGTCCAAGTGAATATACAAATCCTGAGCCGGGTCTTCGTAATGCATTGCCTGCGGAACTTCAACATCGACTCCGCCTATGGCGTCAACAATGTTTCTAAATCCTTCTGTAGTAACTTTAACATAGTTGTCTATGTGTATTCCTAAAAGTTCTTCAAGCTGAAGAACAGTAAAATAATCTCCTTTTTCCTTACCAGCGTATGCATGAACTTCATTTATTTTACAAATTCCGCCGCTTGGTATATACTTGCCATTTTCTGTAAGATAATCATTAAGCTCATTTGTTATTTTTACACGTGTATCTCTTGGTACAGACATAAGTGAGAGTTTACCGCTTTTACTGTCAAAATGAACAACAAAAAGTACGTCTGTTCTTGTTCCCTCAACGTCAACACCCATTACGGCAACGTTTAATGTAATATTTTTTCCTGTAAGAGAATCCAAAAGTGAAATTTCACTTCCACCAACACTTTCCTGTTCTTCGGCATTTGCATTATTGTTTCTTGCAATTCTTGTATAAGCAAATATGCTTGCCCCAGCAAATACGACAAATATTAAAACCATAGAAAAAACAATTTTAAAGAACTGGCCTATAAAACTTTTTCTACGTGTTTTCTTTTTTCGTTTTCCCATGTTATAACTCCGTTCTATAAAGTATAATATCCGCTCAAAAAAACAATATATCCGTGTTATTATATCAAAATTTATTCTTTTACACAACTGTCCTTTTATTTAAAGAACATTTTTTTACAAAATGTTCATAATACAAATATTAAAATACAAACTTTAAATGTTAAATAATATTTTAAAAAAATCTCTATTTTTTTACATAATTCTTTACTAATTCATAAATTTGTAATAATATGTTAAGGATTTAAAAAATTTTGTTTTAAAAAAAAGCGTACTTAATACTATAAATCGGTTAAGGTGATGTAATGAAAAAGCTTTATGACTTTATTAAATCAAAAAAAATAGAAATACCAATCAGCATCTCAATTATTCTTTTAGTTATTGCCTGCTTGTTAATAAACTTAGCTGTTATAATGGCAGACCCAAACTCTTTTAAAACAAGCTTGGCTTTAATTACAAAAACAAGTTTAGTTTTAATTCTTAATGCAGTGCCTGTAGCACTGCTTCTTGCCTTTGTATTTTTTGTTACAAATAAGGCTTTGTTTTCAATATCAATTTCAGGCGCTATATTTATAATAGGCTCTGTTGTAAACAGAGAAAAAATAATTTTAAGACAAGACCCTTTTATACCTGGTGATATATCACTTTTTTCTGAAGCTTTTGGAATTGTAAAAAATTTCCCACCAAGCCAGCTCTTTACATATGCTCTAATAATATTAGTTTTTTTAGCTGTAATTATTATTACATTTTTATTCTTTGGCACAAAAAAAATCCGTTCATCAGTAAGAATAATACTTGCGTCACTTACTGTAGTTTTAAGCATAATACTCAATTTTACTGCTTATTCCAGTGATTCACTTTACGACTCTTTCCCTGTAGAAGGCAACATATATTTTGATGTAAACCAGTATGCCTCAAAAGGCTTCGTGTATAGTTTTATTTATAAGCTTAATTCAATGCGCATAGAAAAGCCTGACGGATATAACAATTCATACTTTATAGCCGCTGAGGAAGATTATGAGCCTGAAGAATATACCACTGACCAGCTGCCGCATATAATAATGATTATGGGCGAGGCATTCTCAGATTTAAGCGAAAACAGTCATTTTGACTTTACAAATTACGGCGACCCTATGGAAAATTTTAAACGATTGGCAAACTCTGAAAACGCAATATCCGGGCATATTATAGTGCCTAATTTCGGCGGCGGCACAAGCAATACCGAGTTTGACGTGCTTACAGGCTATCCAACAAGGTCTATAGTAAACGACGGCATAGCATATAATTATATCCGCTCATCAATAGACGCTATACCTAACCGCTTGCTTCAAACTGGGTACAATACTCTTGCCATTCATCCAGGATTTTCATGGTTTTATAACCGCTCCAATGTGTATCCATATATGGGCTTTGAAAACTTTATTCATCTTTCAAGCTTTCAAGGTGAGGAAAAATATAAAGGCGGATATATAGCAGATAAATACGCTATAGATTCCATTATGGAAAACTTCCAATCCCATATACAAACAAGTGATAATCCTTTATTTGAGTTTTGTGTTACTATAGAAAACCATGGGCCTTATGATGAAAAATATAACGAAGTAAATAAAATGTTCGACTGTGATATAGAGCTTACTCAATCACAGGAAACATTGCTTAACAGCTATTTTATGGGCATTAAAGACAATGATTACGAAATCGGCCGCCTTGCTGATTATTTATCGGAAATTGATGAGCCTGTTATACTTGTTTTCTTTGGTGACCATCTTCCGGGATTTTCAAATGGTATGGAATTTTTCGACCTTTTGGACTATAACATAAGCCCTAATGGAAGTATAGAACAGCAGCTTAATGTTTATGGCACACCATTTTTAATATGGGAAAACGACGCTGCCGCAGAGCTTACAGACTTTAATCAAAAAATTAAAAACGCTCAGCTGCCTGAAAACAATAAAATAAGTGCCAATTACTTAGGTACACTTACACTTGAGCTTGCTGGAATTGATAATATCTCTCCTTTTTATGATTATGAAAATGAACTTCGCCGCAAACTGCCTGTTATACGTGATGACAGCGTAATATTTACAGATGGACAATATTCAAATGAAATAGACGACAGTTTAAAAGCCGATATTAATCTGCTTACTCAATGGTCATATTACAAAGTTTTCGACTCATAATTAAATAACTCATAATACAAAACGGCACTTAGCTGCTACATATCAAGCAGTCCAGTGCCGTTTATAATTTTATATGTTTTAATTAATAACTCTATATCGCAGACATTATAATTTTAAGTATTCAAAATTAAAAGACTGTAAGTACAAAAATTTATATTCCAAGGCTTACAAGGAGTGCCCTGTTTACCTCGTTCATAATATCGCTGTCTAAATGCGATACTTTTTCTCTTAGCCTTTTTTTATCAATGGTTCTTATTTGCTCTAAAAGCACAACTGAGTTTTTCAAAAGTGAGTATTTCTTACAATCAAGCTCAATATGTGTAGGCAGTTTAGCCTTATTAATCTGCGATGTTACAGCGGCACAAATTACAGTTGGGCTGTATTTATTGCCTATATCGTTTTGAATTATTAAAACCGGTCGTATACCACCCTGCTCTGAACCAACAACAGGGCTTAAATCAGCATAAAAAATATCTCCTCGTTTTACAATCACAATAACCACACTCCGCCGTCTTTAAAGACGCATAGTAAGCCCGAAAGTGTGATATAACAAAAATATCAAATTCATTATGTACGATTTTTAAATTCACTTCGGGTATGGTTTAATTATTTCCGCCAAACCCGAAGTATATTCACTTATTACACTAAAAAATTAATTTCTTTTTGTACTTTGCCGTTTTTAATATAAACCCTTGGCACTCGCTTTGAAACCATGCAAAGCACTTCATAACTTATAGTACCTATTTCATTAGCTATTTCATCTGCTGTTATTTCTTCATTCCCCTGTTTACCCATAAGCACAACTTCATCCCACTGCTTAGCATTAATTCCTGTAATGTCTGCCATGCACTGGTCCATACATATTCTGCCTTTTAACTGTGCTCTTTTACCATTTACAAGTACACAACCTTTGTTTGAAAGAAGCCTGTTGTACCCGTCAGCATAGCCTGCTGGTATAGTTGCAATAGTTCTTTTTTCATTAGCCATATAAGTTCTGCCATATCCTATTGTGTCACCGTTTTCAATGTCTTTAATATACATAACATAGCTTTTAAGGCTCATAACAGGTTTAATAGGAAGCCTATCTTTCATAACATCATCTGACGGATAATAGCCATAAAGTATTATTCCCGGCCTTACAGCATTAAAGAATAAATCATCAAAATCCATCAATCCGGCACTTGCTGAAGCATGTTTAAGAGGAATATTAATTCCGCGTTTTTCAAGCTCATTAACGGCATAAACAAACCTTTCTTTTTGAGTATATGTAAAAGTTTTATCTTTCTCATCACTAGTGCAAAAATGAGTGAATATGCCATTAATCTCAATATTTTCAAGCTTTGAAATATTTTCTATTTCATCAAAAGCCTCTTTTTCCGGCCTAAATCCTATTCTTCCCATTCCTGTATCTATTTTAATATGTATAACGGCTTTTTTATTAAGCTCTTTAGCTGCCTTTGATATTGCCTCAGCCGTATTATAATCAGATACAGTCTGAATAAGGTCATACTCAACAGCTTCCTTAACATATTCCGGAGGAGTTAAACCAAGCACAAGTATAGGCGCTTTAATACCGTTATTCCTTAAATTAATTCCCTCGTCTATCATGGCAACTGAAAACATATCAATACCGTTTTCTTCTAAAACCTTAGATACTTCAACAGCACCATGGCCGTAAGCATCGGCTTTAACAGTGCCTATTATTTTGGCTCTGCCGCCTACCCTTTTAATAATGCTTTTGATATTAAAATCAACAGCGTCAAGGTCAATTTCGGCAACTAATCTTTTGTAACCCAATTTAAAAATCTCCCTTCAAAAACAAACTGAACTTATTTTATGTCTATACTGAAAATACCGTCCTCAAATTGAGGGTCGTATTGGAAATCATTATATTCAATAACATACTTTTCGCCGCCGTCGGAATCATAAATTACCAATTTAACAGGGTTTAAAGTTTCATTATCAATCCAAAGCTTTTCTGTTGCGGTAAATTTATTATCTCCCGGTATAACAGCTTCAAGTACGGTACACCTGCTTTCTCCTATGTCTGAAACAGCAATTGATACTTCTTCACTATTCATATAGTTTTTAACAAAACAGCCTAAAAACAATTCGTTTCTTGCCTGATTTTCAGGTACGTCTTTAACAATTTTGCCTTTCACCCTTGGATTATACTGGCATATTGTTTTTCCGTCATAAACAGTAAAATTACCGGCTACCTCATCAGGAGATGTCATTTCCATTCTGTATTCTCCGCTCATTTTATAATACTGCTTAATGCCGTATTTTGATTCGCCTTTTTCGCTGTACCTTGTTAAATCCGCTGTGCAGTAATAGGCTGAAAATGAGTTAAGTCTTTCCTGAATTTTCTCCATAGGTGTATCATTTTTTTGTGACAGTGCGCAGGAACATAAAAGCGCCACTGTCAAAGGAATAAATAATAAAATGTGTATTATTTTTTTCATTTAAAGGTGCTCCTATGCGTCTTTGTTCCATATATTTATACGCCATAGAGCACGTTTAGTATTACTCCATATTTTTTAATACTTCGCCTACCATATCACATATTTCACCGGACAAAACTCCATAATGGCCCGATTTTTCGGCTGCATAATCTCCGGCTAATCCATGAATATAAACACTTAAAGCAGCGGCATTAAATGCGTTATCCATCTGGCAAAGCATAGCACCTGTTATGCCTGTTAATACATCGCCGCTTCCGCCTTTAGCCATAGCATTGTTACCAGTTAAGTTAATATAAACATCGCCATTAGGCGAAGCAATAATTGTTCTTGCGTCTTTAAGCACAACTACAGTATTGTATTTTTTTGCAAAATCTAAAGCCGTATTTATAGTATCGTTGAGTATTTCTTTAACACTTTTTCCTGTAAGTCTGCTCATTTCTCCCGGGTGTGGAGTAATAACAGGCACTTTCTTCATTTTAAGCAGTATTTCCGGCTCATCAGCTAAAGCATTTAATGCGTCGGCGTCTATAACCACATTGCACTGAACATTTAAAAGAATATTTTTAACAAATTCTTTAACACCTTCACCGCTTCCTAAGCCTGGGCCTATGGCAATAGCTTTTGCATTTGAAATTTCTTTTTCAATCTGCTTAAAGCTTTGTGCATACAATGTACCGTTATCACTTATAAGTGGTTTAGCTACAGCTTCTGGCAAAAGGCTTTGAATTGTGCCAAGACACTCATTAGGAACACAGGCATAAACAAGTCCACAGCCTGCTCTGTAGGCAGATTTTGAGCATAAATATGCAGCTCCGCCCATTGCCTTTGAACCTGCCATAACAAAAAGCTTTCCGTATGTTCCTTTATTGCTTCTGCTTTTTCTTTTAGGCAGAATTTCTTTGGCTTCGTTCAAATCAAAGGCATTAATCTTTATATCCATGCTTTCTTTTACTGCATTAGGTATTGAAATATTGGCAACTGTTAACTTACCGCATTTTTCAGCTCCCGGATAAAGCATATTTCCCACTTTAGCCATACAAAACGAAACTGTTTCGTTGGCATTTACACAAACCTGTGAGGCATGGCCTGTTTCGGAGTCAACACCGGAAGCTATATCAACACTAATTACATATTTACCGCTGTTGTTTATTTTATTTATAACCTGGGCGGCGTCACTTCTTGGTTCACCGGAAAAGCCTGTTCCGAATATAGCATCTACCAAAACATCAGCTATTTTAAACAATTCGTCAGCTTTATTTATGTCCTTTTCAATATATATACCCATTTTTTGAGCTGCATTGTAGTTAATAAATGCATCACCTTTAAGCTTTTCTTCCTTACCCATAAAGTAAATAATACTGTTATAGCCTTTAAGTGTTAAAAGCCTAGCTGCCGCAAAGCCGTCACCGCCATTATTTCCACCGCCGCATACAAAAACAGCTGTTTTGCCATTTGTTTCTTTAAGTCTTTCAGCACACTTTTCGGCAACTGCCGCAGAAGCATTTTCCATTAAAACAATTCCCGGTATACCGTATTCCTCTATTGAACGCCTGTCCATTTCCCTCATTTGAGAACCAAGAGCTATTTTCATAAGCCTTACCTCCCTTAAACATCTTTTTCAGCCACAGCAAACGCCAAAGCATAATCTCTGCAGTGTGAAATACTGATATAAATATTATTTACGCCTAAATTATCAGCTATTTTTTCACCCTTAGGCAAAAGATTTACATAAGGTTTAAAAAACTCATTATGAAGTATTTCCAAATCCTGAGGCATAAAACCTCTAAAACCAGTGCCTAAAGCCTTGCTTATAGCTTCTTTTGCGGCAAATATTCCTGCCGCAGTTTCTGGGCTGAAGTTTTTAGACTTTAAATAAATTATTTCATTTTCAGTAAAGCATTTTTTTACAAAGCTTTCTTTATTTAAAGCTTTTTCTATTCTTTTAATTTCCACAATGTCGGTTCCTGTTCCATAAATCACAATATCACCGCCATAAAATTAAAAGGCAGAGGTAGTCCCCTGCCTTAATATATTATTTATACAATTACAAATCTTCCGTCTTTTCTTCTTGGTGCCTTTGGCTTTAAATCGCTGTAACCAAGAGTTATAGCTGCCAAAAGATGGCCTTTCCCTGGAGCAAAACGCTCCCTAAGCTCTTTTTCCACATGAAGCGGAGCTGTAAGCCAGCAAGAAGATATACCCTTTGAATATGCTGTAAGAACTATGTTCTGCATTGCTGCCGCTGCACTTTCAACAGCCGCTGTATACTCGTCGTATTCCTCCTGCTGAAGGAATGTAAGTATAACTGTTTTTGCACCACCCATGCTTTTTACAAAATTAACTGTTTCGTCTATAACTTCTGGATTAGACTTAAAACGGTTATTAAGTACCTTTGTAAGGCCAAATATAGAACCGCCCATTATTTCGTTAAGGTCTTTAAGAGCCTCATCAGAACGGCACACAACAAAATACCATGGTTGAAGATTAACAGCCGACGGTGCCCAAAGCCCAGCCTCTATAATTTCGTTTAAATCCTCGTCGCTTATTTGTTTGTCGTTGTATTTTCTTACGCTTCTTCTTGAGTAAATAGCTTCTTTCAAATCCATAAATAAGCCCCCTTACATCAATTTCTCACGCATTTCGTTTACTATCTCATCGTCAATATACTCGTCAAATGTTTCCTGTCTGTCTATAATGCCATTTGGAAGAATTTCTATAATTCTATCAGCTATTGTATTAACAAACTCATGGTCTTGTGAGTCAAAAAGTAATGTGCCTTTATAATCAATAAGACCGTTGTTTAATGCTGTAATACTTTCAAGGTCAAGGTGGTTTGTAGGCTCATCAAGAACAAGTACATTAGCGCCTGAAATCATCATTTTACAAAGCATACAGCGCACCCTTTCACCACCTGAAAGTACCTTAGCCGGTTTAAGAGCTTCCTCGCCTGAAAAGAGCATTCTTCCAAGCCAGCCTCTAATATCTGCATCGTACTGCTCGCCTTCTTTTGCATATGGTCTGAGCCAGTCAATAAGTGAGTCATCACAATCATCAAAATACTCAGAATTATCTTTAGGGAAGTAAGCTCTTGATGTTGTAACACCCCATTTGAATGTTCCTTCGTCAGGCTCCATCTCGCCCATAAGTATTTTAAAAAGCGTAGTACGTGCAATTTCGTCTGTACCTACAAAAGCCACTTTCTCATTAGGGTTAATTCTAAATGTTACATTATTAAGCACTTTTCTGCCGTCTATTGTTTTGGAAATGCCATCAACTTCAAGAAGGTCGTTGCCTACTTCTCTGTCCTGCTTAAAGTTTACAAAAGGATAGCGCCTTGATGATGGCTTAATATTATCAAGCTGAAGGTTATCAAGAAGTTTTTTACGGCTTGTAGCCTGTTTGCTTTTTGAAGCATTAGCACTGAAACGCTGAATAAACTCCTGTAACTCTTTCATTTTCTGCTCAATACGCTTATTCTCGTCTTTAAGCTGTTTTTGTGTCATCTGTGTATACTGATACCAGAAATCGTAGTTACCAACAAACATTGTAATTTTGCCGTAATCTACATCGGCGATATGAGTACATACTTTATTTAAGAAATGTCTGTCGTGGGAAACTACAATAACAGTATTTTCAAAATTCATAAGGAAGTTTTCAAGCCATTTTACAGACTGTAAATCCAAATGGTTAGTAGGCTCGTCAAGAAGAAGTATGTCAGGATTTCCAAAAAGAGCCTGAGCTAAAAGCACCTTAACCTTTTGATTACCTGTAAGAGAGCCCATTAAAGCATAGTGAAGGTCTGTAGATATACCAAGACCATTTAAAAGTATAGCCGCGTCGCTTTCTGCATTCCAGCCGTCAAGCTCTGCAAACTCGCCTTCAAG
>CALWEX010000050.1 GCA_944377425.1 uncultured Clostridia bacterium | reverse complement strand
TTTTGGCGCAAATACAACATGATATTTGCATTCCCACTTTGTATGTGCTAAACTACTATTATTCATAAAAAATCCTCCTTTGTTTTCGTGTCTTGCCGGACTCTTTATTATAACAAAGGAGGATTTTCTTGAAGCTGAAGCTTTTTTACTCCACCGGCATAGCCGGTGGTTTTGTCTTGCTTAAGCGCACAAAAGCAAAAAGCGCGGTTATATTAACCGCGCCTTTTAATTTTTAAATCAAAATATTAAGCCTCTTAGCCTCAAACAAAAGCTCTTCACGGAATTTAGGGTGTGCAATGTTTATAATGGCTTTTGTGCGCTCACGCATTGTTTTTCCAAAAAGCTCAGCAACACCGTATTCTGTAACTATACAGTCAACTTCGTTTTTATGTGTTGTAACAGCTGAGCCATAAGTAAGCATAGGTTTAATACGTGACACACTTCCACCTTTGGCAGTTGAGTTCATAGCTATAAAGCTTCTGCCGCCTTTACTCATTTTAGCACCTTTTACATAATCAAACTGTCCTCCCGGGCCACTGAAAGGCACAGGACCCAGTGTTTCGGAGCAGACCTGACCAAAAAAGTCTACCTCAAGCCCAGCATTTACCGAAACAAACTTGTCGTTTTTAGCTATGTTATATGGGTCGTTTACATACTCCACAGGAAGCATTACAAGTGATGGATTATTGTCTATATAGTCATATACCCTTTTGCTTCCAAAACAAAATGTACTTACGCTCTGTCTTTTGTGGAATGTTTTTTTCTCGTTTGTAACAGCGCCGCATTCTATTAAGTCAACCATAGCGTCAGAAAACATTTCGGTATGTATTCCCAAATCTTTTTTACCTGCAAGTGCCTTACCTAAAGCACCGGAAACACCACCAATGCCTATTTGAATAGTAGCTTCATCAGGTACCATTGGGGCTATTAAATCACCAATTTTATAATCGTTTTCACTTGGCTCCCCAACAGGAAGCTCAAACATAGGCTCGTCTTTTTCACAAAGGGCCTCTACTTGTGAAATATGAATAAAATTTTGTCCAAATGTACGCGGCATAAATTTATTAACTTCTACATAAACATGCTTCGCATTTCTTAACATTCCCAGTGTTTCGCCAAAGTAAGGGCCTGTTGAAAAATACCCATGCTCATCCATAGGTGAAACAACCATAAGAACAGCGTCTAAATCATTTCTTAAATCGTAGATTTTAGGGTAGTCTGAATAATTATAGCTGAAATAATCAAATCTGCCTTCCTGTCCGCCTTTTCGTGAGCCGGCACCAAAAAACCACGACCTAAAATCGAATTTCCCTTCAAACTCCGGTTTAAGATAATCTCTGCCGCCAAAAGTAAGGGTTCCGTTTGTTTTTATTCCGCTTATTTCGCCTTTTTCAACTCTGTGGGCTATAGCATTAACAATATCAACAGGCTCACCCATACAAATAGGCGATGCGCAGTTGTAGCCGGATTTAATAAGCTTTGCTATACCTTCAGCTGTTGTAAGGCGTTCTTTATACATTACGTCGAATCTGCTCAAAAAAATGCCCCTCCTTTATATTTACATTTAATTACCATTAACATAAATATACCATAGAAGGGCATAACTTTGCTGGATTTTTTTGTATACAACAGCTTTTATTTGATTATAAATCTATTATAAGCTCAACCGGGCAGTGGTCAGAACCCATTATATCTGTGTGTATAACAGCATCTTTCATTTTATCCGCTATATCATCAGAAACAACAAAATAGTCAATACGCCAACCGGCATTTTTCTCTCTTGCTTTAAATCTGTAGCTCCACCAAGAATAAATACCTGTTTTATCCGGGTAAAAATATCTGAATGTATCTACAAAACCGCTTTTTAAAAGCTCTGTAAATTTTTCTCTTTCTTCATAAGTAAAACCGGCTTTGCCTATATTAGGCTTAGGGTTTTTAAGGTCTATTTCCTCGTGAGCAACATTAAGGTCACCGCAGAAAACAACAGGCTTTATGTTTTTAAGCTCCACAAGATAATCCCTCATATCGTCTTCCCATTTTACTCTGTATTCAAGTCTTGCGTTTTCAGCCTGAGAGTTAGGCACATAAGCCGTTACATAAAAGAAGTTTTCAAACTCCAGTGTAATTACTCTGCCTTCCTTGTCGTGCTCATCTATACCTATACCGTAAGTTACATTTAACGGTTTTATTTTTGTAAAAACAGCTGTTCCAGAATAGCCTTTTTTCTCGGCATAATTCCAATACTGATAATATCCTTCGGTTTTAAGGTCAATCTGGCCTTCCTGAAGCTTTGTTTCCTGAACAGAAAATATATCAGCATCAGCAGAATTAAAATAATCCATAAAACCTTTGCCAACAGCGGCTCTAAGTCCGTTTACGTTCCATGAAATAAATCTCATCAGTCAACACCTCCAACTTTTATAAGCTCTACATTAGCCTCATTAAGCATGTTTAATGAAAGCTCGTCAGGATAATCACCTTTATACACTATCTTTTTAATACCTGCATTTATGGCCATTTTAGCGCATATTACACAAGGCTGAAGTGTAACGTACATTGTGGCGCCTTGTGTACTTACGCCTATTTTAGCCGCCTGAATTATGGCGTTTTGCTCAGCATGAAGTGCTCTGCAAAGCTCATGCCTCTCACCTGAAGGAATTTTAAGCTCACTTCTTAAGCATGAACCCAAATCGCTGCAATGCTTTATTCCTTCTGGTGCGCCATTATAACCGGTAGTTATTATTCTGTTGTCTTTAACTATTAAGGCGCCTACCTGCCTTCTTAAACATGTGGAGCGTGTTTTTACTATTTCGGCTATCTGCATAAAATATTCGTCCCAGCTTGCGCGCATAAAAAATCCCTCCAAAAATCGGTTCTTATTTTGTTTTTTGTTATTTTAACATACAACAACCGATTTTTTAAGGGAATTTTATAAATTGGCTTTATTTAATTATTCTCAACATTTGGCAGCACTATTCTTTCGCCTACATAAAGCTTGTCTATATCAGTTATGGAGTTAATCTCCATTACAGATACTATCATTTCCGGCGAACCATAATAATTATCGCATATACTCCAAAGTGTATCTCCGTACTGTATTGTATAAATCGCGGCTGAATCAAGGTTTTTATCTTCTTTTGTTTCTTCTTTCTCATTTTCTGCCATAAGGCTTAACTCCTCTTTGCGCTTTTGCTCCTCCTCCTGAGCTTTAACTGCAAAAACCTGTTCAGCTTTGCTTTCTATTTGTGTATTTATGGTTTCATATGAATATTTAACATCAGTTATCTCTTTTTCCAATGTCTGTATTCTATCCATGTTATTTACCATATTAACACACATAAACACAAAAGCGGCACATATTGCCCCTGTAAAAACAGTCATGGCGGCATATTTTCCGTTTTTTGATTTTCTTTTGCTGTCTTCTTTAGCATTAAGAACTTTTCTTATTCTTTCTGCCGCGTCTATTCGGTCTACAGTTTCAGGCTTGTCCTTTGTATCAAAACCGGCTTCGTCAGTTTTATCAAATTCCTGCATTTCCTCTTTTCTTATGCTTTCTGGTATTTCCTTAGGCTTTGATATGCTGTTATCCAGCATATACTCCTGCATGGCCTCGTTTTTGTCGTAGTATATAAAATAACCCTTTACAGGCCGTAAAGACGTCATTTCGTCATTATAAGCATAAAAACATTCCTGTTTTTCCATAGGGTCTATTGTACAGAAAACCTGAAATTTATTTTTAAAGCACCTTTTATGGAATACCTCGTCACGAGCCATCATAAATATACCAAATTCCGGCTGAACATGGCACCAGCCAAGCACACTTAAACCATCAAAGTATTTACGCATCTGCTCATTTATATAAATCCACGACTCATCGGTAAATGTAAGGGCACCGTTTTCCTCTGCGGTGTTTTTAGCCTGTATAACACCGCTTATAATAACCACATCACAGTTGTTTATGTATGTATGTTTACCGGCCAAAACCATAAGCTTTTCTTTTGAGCCGCCTGTTTTGGCGTATTGGTACATATATGTATATACGTAATCCTCAATGTATATTTTAAGCGTTTTGTCTATATTGCCCATCTGCTTTACATTAACAGGAAACGTAAATTCCTTCTGGCCCGGCGCTGTGCCGTTTTGTTCAAAATCCTGTTCCATGCTGCGTCCTCCCCTTTTTTAGCGGTATATTTAAAAATTTCGATTGCTGTAAAACTTTTGCGCCAATAAACGGCACCTGTCTTATACAGTAAAAGCCATTTAATTTGTCTTAAAAAAAATATACCACCTAAGACGGGGAGATTTTGTAGAAAGCTGTAAAGAACGCTCTTTTTTCAAACGCAAATTTCAGCAAAAAAATACTTATTTACAATATTTTTACAGTGGCTTTATAACTTAGCTACACAACAAAAAACAGGCAAAGCAAATGGCTCTGCCTGTTTTTTATATTATCAATTATTTAATTATATATTTATCCTTCTTTTCCGGTCTTGCGTCTAATTCTTTCTTCTTTTCGTCATAGCCCGGTCTGCCAAACATAGCATAAGTTGCATTTTTGCCTTCCTCAACGCCTGGCTGGTCAAAAGCATTTATATTAAGTAACTCACCTGCAAAGCCGGTAGCTACTTCAAACATATATAAAAGTTCACCAAGGGTAAATTCGTTAACTTCCGGAAGTGTAATTGTAAGACTCATTTTGCCAGCTTTATAAAGAGCATATTCTGTAGCCATCTGCTCTGTCTGTATAAGTCTGTTTTGTGTAACACCACCTAAGAAGCCCAGGCTCGGTATATCTCCATAAATAGCAGGAATATCCATTGTTCTTCTGAATTTTTCAACACCTAAAAGCACAATCATTTTGTCGAAAGGTCCTTCTGTGTAAAGCTGAACCTGTGAGTGCTGGTCTGTAACACCTAAAGCCTTAACTGGTGTCTGTCCGGCAAAAATCTCTTTGTGTTCGTTATCGAATTTCTTTCCAAGGGATTCAGCCCAAAGCTGAGCAAACCAGTCTGAAATAAGTTTTAATGAGTCCGCATAAGGCATCATAACAGCAATGTTTCTGCCTTTATTCATGGCTATGTAGCTTAAAACACCATACATGTAAGCCGGATTTTTATAAATGTCGTCATTTTTGCATATTTCGTCCATATATGCGGCGCCTTCAAGCATTTTTTTAATGTCTATTCCGCACATAGCCGCCGGAAGAAGGCCAACAGGAGTAAGCTCCGAGAACCTTCCGCCTACTCCCGAAGGAATTATAAATGTCTTATATCCTTCCTCTTTGGCTATTTTAATAAGGTTGCCGTTTACTTTGTCTGTTGTGCATACAATATGCTTAGCAGCTTCTTCTTTGCTTAATTTTTCAGAAAGCATTTCTTTAATTATCATAAACTGGCTCATTGTTTCGGAAGTACTTCCGCTTTTTGAAATGCAGTTGAAAAGACATTTTGTAACGTCTATCATATCAAAGAAGTAAGAAAGCTTCTCAGGGTCTACATTGTCCATTACATAAAGCTTAGGAAAACCGTTTCTTTTTTCTCTTGGCAATTCATTGTAATACGGGCTGTTTATAGCCTGCTGAACTGCCATAGGGCCTAAAGCCGAACCGCCTATACCTAAAACAACAAATGCGTCAAAATCATCTTTAACACTGTTGGCGTAATTAATTATATCCTCAACAACCTCATCTTGGTTATATGGCAAATCCCGCCAATCCATTTTGCCTGAATTGCGTTTTTCAATCATAGCTTTGTGAGCAGACTCGATTTTTCCTTTAAGTACCTGTATGTCATCTTCTTTAATGCCTTTTTCGCCTATGAAGTCACTCATCATGTTGTTAAAATCAAACTTAATACCCATGTTGCCCATTTCTAATTCCCCCTTATATTTTATGGAAGCCTGTAGAGGCTTTCAAATGTGTAGCCTTGTGCTTTAAGCTCCTTTATTGCGCTGTCTAGAGCCTGCGTATTAGACTCCGACACAGCATGAAGGAGCATTATACAGCCGTTATGGCTGTAGTTTATTATGTTATTAAAAGCAGCCTCTTTACCCGGCTGGTCATCTGTAACCCAGTCCCTGTAGGCAAAACTCCAAAATATGGTTTTATATCCTAATTCCTGTGTTTTTTCAAGTGTTCTAATGCTGTAAACGCCTTCTGGCGGCCTGAAAAACGGAGGCATGTCCTGACCAGTAACTTCTTTAAAATACTCGGCACAGCCGTTTATTTCCTGTGCTATTTGCTCATCTGTTAAAGTTGTTAAATCAGGATGAGTAACCGAATGATTGCCTACTACATGGCCCTCATTTACCATTCTTTTAACCAGTTCCGGCTCACTTTGAATGTAGCTTTTTGTTACAAAAAATGCCGCCGGTACGTCGTTTGCCTTTAGAGTATCAAGTATTTGGCTTGTACAGCCGTTTTCGTATCCTTCATCAAATGTAAGATATATAACCTTACGGCTTACATCTCCTAAATAATATGCATCGTATTGGCTTATATTAATATCCATTTGGGCGCTTGGCGGTGTTTTGGTTGTGTTTCTTGAAAACCACCAGCTTTTTTTGTCGTTATAGCCAACAAGCGGGCTATTGCTCTCTGGCTGAGGCGGCATTAAAGCCTTTATGGCCTCATAATCAAACTCCTGCTCCTTAATAACCTGCTGTGTTTCCTGCTCTGTACTGCTTTTAAAAACATCAGTATCAAATGTGGCAGTTTGCCCAACTGCCATAGCTGCTGAAATAAGATATGCTGTAAAACGTGAAATCATTTAATCACAACCCTTCTGCCCAAAAATACGCTTATGCAAAACTCAGGGCGGTTTTAGATGTATAAATATCAATTATATTTTTCTATGCTATTAATTATACCATTTTTTACATATTATATAAAGCAGTTATGTGTTCTTTAATGCAACTTAATATTTTAAAATTCTTTTAAAAACATCAAATAAAACTATATGTAAAAAAAAGGAAAAAATAATGTAATATTTTTAGCTATATTTAAAGTTTTATATAATTTCCATAATTAAACCTTGCATAATGCACAGTTTTGATATAGAATAGAAAATAATAATTCAGTGGGAGGTGTAATTCCAATGGCATACAAAATTGATAGCAGCTGTATCGGATGTGGCGCTTGCGCAGGTGAGTGTCCAGTAGGCGCAATCAAAGAGGACGGCGGTGTTTTCGTAATCGACGAAGCATCTTGCATCGACTGTGGTGCATGTGCTGGTGCTTGTCCAGTAGGCGCTCCAAAACAGGCTTAATTGGAATTCCTGTTAAAAAGAGATACTTATTATAAAAAGAGAGCTTATAAAGGCTCTCTTTTTTTATTCTTTTACAAGCTGCAAAATGCTATAAAATTTAAGCAAAACTAAAAAATACCGCATATTTAATATGCGGTATAAATTATATTAAAAGTTTTTCATCATATTGGCAAACTTTGTATACTGCCCAAGCCACATAAGGTCTACTGTGCCTGTAGGGCCGTTACGTTGTTTTGCTATTATAAGCTCTGCCTGATTTCGCTTTTCTGTATCTGGGAAGTAATACTCATCCCTGTATAAAAACGCCACAACATCAGCGTCCTGCTCTATAGCTCCGGACTCACGTAAATCCGAAAGCATAGGTCTATGGTCTGTACGGCTCTCACAGGCACGGCTCAGCTGAGAAAGCGCCACAACAGGCGCATTCATCTCACGAGCAATAGCCTTAAGCGCCCTTGAAATTTCCGATATTTCCTGCTGGCGTGAATCTGTTTTCGAGTCAGAACTCATAAGCTGAAGGTAGTCTATAAGTATAAGGCCAACACCTTTTTCAAGCTTAAGTTTTCTGCACTTAGCACGTATATCCATAGGCGAAACACCCGGCGTATCGTCTATGTAAATATCCGCCTGAGAAAGCGGGCCTATAGCCTGTATAAGTTTAGGCCAATCATCGTCTGTAAGCTCACCTGTTCTTAATTTCTGGGCATCTATCATAGCCTCAGAACAGAGCATACGGTTTACCAACTGTTCTTTGGACATTTCCAGAGAAAATATAGCTACTGGCACATTTCCGCGTATGGCGGCATTCTGCGCTATGTTAAGTGCAAAAGCCGTTTTTCCCATAGACGGCCTTGCGGCTATAAGTATTAAGTCCGAAGGCTGAAGGCCGGCAGTTTTAGAATCAAAATCCGCAAAGCCCGAAGGCACACCTGTAAGTTTGCCTTTGTTACGGTAAATATCTTCTATTTTCTCAAAGGCCGAAACGGCAACATCTTTTATATGATATACACCGCTGGAGCTTCTGCCTTCCATTATGTTAAATATGCCCTGCTCAGCTTTATCCAGTATGTTGTTTACACTTTCCTTGCCGTCAAAGCACTGCTGTGTTATTTCGCCTGTTGTTTTAATAAGATTTCTTAAAACAGCTTTATCTTTAACTATCTTAGCATAGTTTTTTACATTTACAGAGCTTCCCACAGAAGCTGCTACTTTACCTAAATAAGCAATGCCGCCTACCTGTTCAAAAACGCCTTTTTCCTCAAGCTTGTTTTTAACTGTTATAATATCAATAGGCTCACCTTTTGAAAAAAGCTCCAAAGCAGCCTCAAAAACAAGCCGGTTATCAGGGCGGTAAAAGTCATCTGCTTTTAGGGTTTCCATAGCCGCAGAAACAGCTTCTCTATCAATAAACATAGAGCTTAAAACAGCCTGTTCCGCCTCAGCGTCATGGGGCGGTACTTTTTGGAAATATGAAATTGTATTTTCTTCTTGCCCCATAAATCACGCCTCCGTTTAAATTAAGCCTCAGAAATTATAACTTTAACTTCCGCTGTAACTTCTGGGTGAAGCTTAATATTTACATGTCTTGTGCCAACCATTTTAATCTGGTCATTAAGCACTATTTTTTTCTTATCAATTACAAGGCCTGTCTGCTGTTCAATAGCGGCTGCTATTTCTTTATTTGTTACAGAGCCAAAAAGCTTTCCGTTATCGCCTGTTTTAACTGAAATTTTAATATCTTTATTTGTAAGCTTTTCAGCAAGCTCTTTAGCTGCGGCAAGCTCCTCTGCCTTTCTTTTATCTTCAGCTTTTTTCTGAAGCTTAATGCTGTTTAAATTATCATTTGTAGCTGCAACAGCTAATTTTTTAGGGAACAAAAAGTTATTTGCATAGCCGTCGCTGGCATTTACTATTTGTCCTTTTTTACCTGTTCCTTTTACATCTTCAAGAAGTATTACTTTCATATTCAATTTACCTCCGTTAAATATTCATCCACCGCTTTTTTAAGCAGTGCGTCTACCGTTTGTATGTCTTTATTTTCAAACTGTGCTCCAGCCATTGTAATATGTCCGCCGCCGCCTACTTTTTTAAGTATGCTTTCAACGTCTATTCTGCCATTACTTCTGGCGCTTACATAAACCGTGCCGGAATACCTGCACATAACAACCGACGCTTCAACACCTTTTATATCCAAAAGCTCGTCGGCAGCTCTTGCACAGGCTAAATATACATTTTTATGGCTTGACTCACAAACCGAAAAAATAACGCCTTTTTTATACATTTTGGAGCTTTCAACAGCATTTGCCTTAGCCCTTTCCAAAGCCATAGTACTTTTAAAGAGCATTCTTGCCGCCACACTGTCAGCCCCGCAGCGGCATAAATAGGCTGCCGTTGAAAAAACATGTTCTCCAGAGTTCATACCAAAATTTCGCGTATCAACCATCATACCAGCCAGTAAAGCTTCTGCCTCCAAAGGAGATGGATTAATCATACAAGAGCAGAGTATTGTGGAAACAAGCTCACAGCTTGATGAAAAGTATGTCTTAATAAACATCTTTTCTGCGCCTTCTACAGGCTGTCCACTTTCTTTATGGTGGTCAAGAACAATGGTCTTTCCGGCTTTTTCAATGGCTACAGAGCTTTCCACAAGCCTTGAGGCATGGGTGTCGCATAATATAACAAGGCTCTGGCTGTCTATTTTTTTCTCAGCCTCAGCTACTGTTATAAAAACACCGTCATATTCCTTGTTAACAGCAAACTTATCATATATATCCTTAACAGCAAATATATCTGTGCCCATTATAATATGGCTTTCTTTGCCTAAAGCGCGGCATATGGCATAAATACCAGTGCATGCGCCAAAACTGTCAAAATCTGCCCTTTTATGCCCCATTAAATATACATATTTAAAATGTTTTATACTATTTACAATTTCTCTAGTCATGTCGGGCTCAACAGAATATTTTTTGCTGCTTAAAACATGTGTTACAAGAAAAGCCGAAAATACGGCAAAAACTGCCGAAATTAAAGCAAAAATTATAATGCTTGGCATAAAAAGCGAAGAAACTACAACAAAAAGTGCCATAAGCAGCATAAAAATGCGCCCAGCAGGCTTTAATTCACCAAATAAATATTTAAGAGTACACTTCAAATTCTTCTGCCTCCGGTGTTATTTTAATATATTATATGTACCCAAAAGCTTAAAGAAATTTGTCTTTCTTTCCAGCATTTTAAGTGCGTCTTTTCTGTCAAGATAGTTTTCGCATTCAATATCAACGTAAAAAATATAAGTGCCTAAATGGTCTTTCATAGGCCTTGACTCTATTTTTGTCATGTTTATGTCCCAAATAGACAATATATCAAGGGCACGATAAAGCTCTCCCGGTCTGTGGCATGTAGAAAAAACAACACTTGTTTTGCCTTCTTCCACATTACTTGTATCTTGTTTTGTAACGGCAAAAAACCTTGTTTCGTTATGACTTTTATCCTGTATACCGCTATCCACTATTTGCAGTGAATAAATATCGGCAGCGCTTTGGGTTGATATAGCAAAATAATCGTCATTGCTTTGACTTACTATTTTAGCTGCTTCTGAGTTGGAAAGAACCTGTATTGTTTCTACATCAGGATATTTTTCCTCAAGATATTTTTTGCATTGTGCCAAAGACTGAGGGTGCGAGAATATTTTTTTAGGCCTTCTGCCGGCACACTGCGGCCTTGTCATTAAATTATGGCTTATAGGTATAACTATTTCGCTTTTAATAAAAAGATTAACATCGAATATAAGGGAGTCTATAGTATAATTAACAGTTCCTTCTATTGAGTTTTCAAAAGGCACAACGCCCTCGTCTATTTCGCCATTATCTACAGCTTTAATAACAGATGGTATTTTTGAAAATGGCACCAAAACATATTCTCTATTAAGTGAATTGGCATATTTAATTGCCGCCATCTGTGAAAAAGTGCCTTCAGGCCCCAAATAACCTATTTTATAACTTTCTTTATAACCGGTATTCATTCATAATTACCCCTAATCTTGTTAATTAATCATATTATTTTATCATATTACAAAAACAATAACAATACCGGTTAAAATAATGCAATAGATTTACAATTCAGTAAAAGTTAAGAATTATTCTATTTTCCGTTCAAATATTTATGTTATACTATAAAAAAATAAAATTAGGAGAATTAGTAATATGACAAAATCCGTATTTCGCGGCAATCTGGCCGCTTTAATCCTTTTGCTTAACATGGTTTTTTATGATTTATACGCTGGGCCTTTATTAGCTCTGCTTCCCAAAATACCTTTGGTGTTAAGCATAGCTGGCGATGTTTTTATGTTTGTTCCGCCTGCTATAATTTATTTTTTAATATCAGCTAAAGGCAAAGGATTTTTATGCGACACATTTAATATTAAAGAACTTGACGGAGTAAACATTTTATTGATAGTTATTATATCAATATTTATACAGCCGTTTCTTATGTCGGTTTCAGCTGTTACATCATTGTTTTTCCCAAACGCTGCCTCAGACTATCTTCAGTCAATGGCAGATTTGCCAGCACTTTCAACACTTATTATAACATCGCTTTTGCCTGCATTTTTTGAGGAGCTGTTTTTCCGTGGTATTGTGTTTTCAAACTTCAGAAAATTAAGCCCTGTAAAGGCTTGTGTTTTATGCGGACTGCTTTTTGGTATGGCGCATTTAAACTTCCAGCAGTTTTCATATGCCTTTTTAATGGGCTGTATATTCTGCTATTTTGTGCATAAAACAGGCTCTATATTTTCATCAATACTGTCGCATTTTCTTATTAACGGCTCACAGACCATACTCTCAGCACTTTCACTTAAAATGGCTGCCGCAAACCCACAGGCTGTAGAAGCGGCACAAAATGCACAGGCAACTATAAATGATTTAATACCGTTTTTTTACTTAACACTTTTGTCACTTATACCTTTGGCCTTTGCCTTTTTCTTCTTTAATCTGCATAACAGCAAAAACAAGGTATCCATTAGTAATGAAACCGAAGAAAATACAGTTTATTCACCTAAACAGAGTATAATAAACTGGCCTTTAATAATTTCTATTATAATATTTTTATTCTACGCTTTTTCTTTTTAAAAAAATCATAACCACTAGTGAACTAGTGGTTTGCTCAGACCCTATAAGGGTCAGTACTTGCTGACCCCTAAAGGGGTTCTGAGGGTTTGTCATCGCATCACTATTTCAGGCAGCCACTTTAAGTGGCCGT
>CALWEX010000049.1 GCA_944377425.1 uncultured Clostridia bacterium | reverse complement strand
ATCAACAGACAGTAGCGATATACAGGAAAACACAAAAAATACAGAAGAATAATAAAACTTAATATATAAAACGAAAGGATGATTATAAATGGAATATAATGTACGCACTGGTATGACAAATGAAATGGAATATGTTGTAACAAAAGACGCAACAACAGCACATTTCAGCCATGACTGCCCTGTTTTTGCAACACCTGTTATGATTAACTGGATTGAGCAGACATGTCTTAAACTTTGCCAGCAGGTTCTTCCAGAAGGCTATGACACAGTTGGAACATTTGTAAATGTAAAGCACATGGCTCCTACACCTATGGGTATGACTGTACGTGTATGCGTTGAAATAGCAGAAGTTAACGGAAAACTTCTTACTTTTAACGTAAAAGTATACGATGAGAAAACAAAAGTAGGCGAAGGTACTCATGGCAGAGCTATAGTAAATGTAGCTAAGTTCGTTGAAAACATTAAGAAAAACAAATAATAAACACAAACTTGTTCGGGGGAATTGAAATGTCAGTAAATCTTAAAGGCAGGAGCTTTCTTACATTAAAAGATTACTCCGCTGAGGAAATAGAGTATTTGGTTGAGCTTGCAATAGACCTTAAGAAGAAGAAAAAAGCCGGAATATTCGAAAAACATCTTCTTAATAAAAATGTGGCTCTTATATTTGAAAAGCCTTCTACACGTACAAGATGTTCTTTTACAATAGGCGCTGTAGACGAAGGCGCTCATCCTGAATATTTAAGCAAAAACGATATTCAGCTTGGATATAAAGAAACTGTAGAAGATACAGCGAGAGTTCTTGGCAGAATGTTTGACGGAATTGAGTTCAGAGGCTTTTCACAGGAAACAGTTGAAAAACTTGCTAAATTTAGCGGTGTTCCTGTATGGAACGGCCTTACAGATGAAGACCACCCTACACAGGTTTTAGCCGACTTTATGACTATGAAGGAAAAATTCGGCAAAATAAAAGGCCTTAATTTTGTTTACTGCGGTGATGGCAGAAACAATATGTCAAATGCTCTTATGATAGGCTGTGCCAAAGTAGGTGTTAACTACACAGTTGCATCGCCTGAAAGTCTTTTCCCGGATAAGGATTTAGTTGAGCTTTGCCGTACATACGCTAAAGAAAGCGGCGCCGTTATTACTATAACAGATAATATAGATGAGGCTGTTAAAGGCGCTGATGTAATTTATACCGACGTTTGGGTTTCAATGGGTGAGGAAGACAAAACACAGGAAAGACTTGCTATACTCAGACCATACCAGGTAAACCAGAAGCTTATGGAAGAAAGCGGAAAGAACAGTACAATATTTATGCACTGCCTTCCAGCTGTTAGAGGCAATGAAGTTACAAACGAGGTTATAGAAGGCCCGCAGTCTGTAGTTTTTGACGAGGCGGAAAACCGTATGCATACCATAAAGGCTGTTATGGTTGCAACTCTCGGAGATTAAAAGAGCTTTTATTTAAAACAGGCCGTGGGTATTTTCACCTGCGGCTTATTTAATTTTAAGGCGGTGTTTTGTATGCTTAAAGAAAATCTTCTTGATTATCTTAAATCATCAAAGGACTATGTTTCAGGCGAAAAGCTTGGGGAAATATTAGGCGTTTCACGCTCAGCAGTTTGGAAGGAAATCAGAGCTTTAAGAAAAGACGGGTATATTATAGACGCTGTTACAAACAGAGGTTACATGATACGTGATGTAGGCGATGTTATAAATTCTGCTGAAATTAAAACCAATAAGCTTATTGGCTCAAAAGTTATTTGTTTTGATGAGGTTACATCTACAAATGAGGAGTGTAAAAAACTTGGCTTAAACGGCAGTGAAGAAGGCACAGTTGTTGTGTCAGACACACAAACATCAGGCCGCGGCCGCTTAGGCCGTGTATGGAAGTCTAAAAAAGGCACAGGCGTTTATATGTCCATACTTTTAAGGCCTGATATAAGCCCGGTTAAAATACCTTCTGTTACACTTTGTGCCGGCCTTGCAGTTTGTCAGGCGCTTAAGTACGATTTTGATATAGACTCAGAAATAAAATGGCCTAACGATATAGTCTGTGGCGGCAAAAAAATATGCGGAATATTAACTGAAATGACAGGTCAGCTGCAAAAGATGGATTTTGTTATTGTAGGCATAGGCATTAATGTTAATAACGAAGATTTTCCGGATGAAATAAAGGACAAGGCTTCGTCTATGTTTTTAATAAGCCGAAGAAAATTTAAACGCAGTCCTATAGCTAAAGCCGTTCTTGAAAGGTTTGACAAAATATACTCCGACTTTTCACAAAACGGGTTTAAAGCTATTAAAGACGAGTACGAGAAAAACTGCATAAACATAGGCAAAAGGGTTAATATAATTAACCGCGACGGAGGATTTGAGGCATTGGCTGTTGAAGTTGATGACAATGGAGAATTGGTGGTTTTAAAAGATAACGGGGAAAAACTATCTGTATTTTCAGGCGAAGTATCTGTAAGAGGAGTGTATTAATTGGAAAAAACCGTAATGGCGGCTGCGTCATTTGAAAAACAAAAATACTATATAGCGCCGGAGTTTGTTTCTCTGCCAGATAGCATTAAGGCGGAGGTACAAACAGTATGCGTAGTAATTGCCCAAAAGCTTATGTGTACTTTTGTAATGGGCTTTTACAGCGATGGAGATATATATTTTGATATAGTAAAAAGCGAAGATGCCATTGATTTTGACGATATAGGGGCAGAGCTTGAGATAAAAGAAATACGCCGTGAGAAAAGTGAGCTTCTTAAAGCGCTTAAAATATGGTATTTAATATATAAAACACCAGACGGAGAAAAAGTAAAAGAAGAACTGCTTAAAACTGGTAAAGTGGAATTATGAGGTTTATATGTTTATAGGAAATGTTGAGCTTAAAAATAATGTGTTTTTGGCGCCAATGGCAGGGGTTACCGATAAGCCCTACAGAACGATATGCATTAATATGGGCTGCGGACTTACTTATTCCGAAATGGTAAGCGCAAAAGGCCTTTTTTACAACAGCGCCAATACTGAAAAGCTGATGGAATGTGACGAAAACAGCAGACCATACGCCATACAGCTTTTCGGCTCAGAACCGGAAATAATGGGCTCTATGGCAAAAAGAATAGAAGATATGCCCTTTGATATACTTGATGTTAATATGGGCTGTCCGGCGCCTAAAATAGTTAAAAACGGCGACGGAAGTGCTCTTATGAAAAATCCGGATTTAGTGCGTGAAATAGTTTCGGCCATGACCTCATCTCAAAAAAAGCCTGTTACTGTAAAAATACGAAAAGGCTTTGATGACTCAAGCGTTAATGCTGTTGAAGTAGCTTTGGCGGCACAAAAAGGCGGCGCCTCGGCTGTAACTGTTCACGGCAGAACACGTGAGCAGTATTACAGTGGAAAAGCTGACTGGGATATAATAAAAGAAGTTAAAAATGCCTTAGATATACCTGTTATAGGTAACGGAGATATTACATCGCCCCAGAGCGCTAAGGCTATGTTTGATTATACTAATTGCGACGGAATTATGATAGGCCGTGCGGCAGAGGGCAATCCGTGGATATTTAAAAGAATAACTCATTACATTAATACAGGAGAGCTTTTGCCGGAGCCTTCTGCCAAAGAGAAAACCGAAACAGTGCTGCTTCACGCTAAAATGCTTATAGATTTTAAAGGTGAGTATATAGGCGTAAGAGAAATGCGCAGACACTTAGCTTATTATACAAAGGGTATGCCTCAGGCATCGGCAATGCGTGCAGAAATTAATACTGTTATGAATTTTGAAAATATTAAAACGCTTACAAACAAGTATTTTTTGGGTATATGATGTATTGGGATAAGCATAGACTTTTATAAAAAAGGTATGATGCTTATGAAGTTTGCCAAAATATGTTATGGCAGGCAAAATACATCCTCGTCTGTTTTATGGGATAATTTGCCTGAGTTTTTAAGGGAGCTTTATTATTTAAAAGTTTACAGGCCGGTTTATAAAGAAGCCGAGCTTTTTTCGGCAGATGGCATTATTTTAAAGCTTCCCTTTTATTTTAACGAAAAAAATAGCGTTCTGCTTGAAAAATACATACAAAAAGAGTTTTGCCGCCTTAAAGAAGAAGGTGTGGAGTTTTTTTCAGTTCAGGAAGGTATGCCTGTACCTAAAGAGTTTAAGGTTTTAACAGGCCAAAGTCTTATTTGTATGCTTTCTAATTATTTAGTAAGCCGAAGCTGTGTTAAACGGCAAAAAACATTTGAAGAAGCAGATATTGCCGTAATAGATGGCGGAAATAGCCTTACGAATATACTGCTTAATGTTATTTCCCCTAAAGCAACTAAAATTTGGCTTTATACATTAAGGTATGATTATATAAAGCCGCTTTTAGAGGATATATTTGCTCAAACAGGGCTTTGTATAGGTATATGCTCATCTCTTAACAGCCATCTTTTGAAAAATGCTGATATAGTAATTAATTTGAACAAAAACGGAGAGTATTTTGGCTCTTTAAGCAAAAACGCAGTTTATATTGATATTGCAGATGATAGGAACAACACAAACAGACTTATGCGCCTAAGAAAAGATGTTGCTGTAATGCGGGATTTTAAAATAGACTATAACAACACCAGCTTAAAGCCAAACTGTGCTGAGGCGGCGTTATGTGTAATAAATAAATATTTTAGGGACATTATATTTAATGGCGTTGCGACTGAAAGATTAAAAAATGCGGCAGAATGTGTTAATTCTTTTAATTTAAGACCTTTTTGAGGCATTAGAAAGGCTTAAACCAAGTAAAAAGTTGACAACACAGACTGCCTATTGTATAATTTGTGGATATGAAAACGGCTGTGGGTATGTAATATATCTGAGCAGCCGTTTTAGGCGTACACAATTTTATTTGTTTGATTTTTTAAATTCGTTTATTATATTAAAAGGAGCTGTTTTTTGTGGCGGAAAAGAAAGTTGTTTTAACATATGAAGGCCTTAAGAAAAGAGAGGAAGAGCTTGAGGAATTAAAAACCGTTAGGCGTAAAGAAGTAGCCGAGAAAATAAAAGAAGCAAGAGGTCAGGGCGACCTTTCAGAAAATGCCGAGTATGATGCGGCTAAAGAGGAGCAGGGCGAAATAGAAGCAAGAATAGCCCTTCTTGAAAAAATGCTTAGAAACGCCGAGGTTATTGATGACGAGGAAGTAAGCTCTGATATAATAAGCGTTGGAAGCAGAGTAAAATTATACGACAACGAGTTTGAGGAAGAAGTAGAATATACAATAGTAGGTTCAGCCGAAGCTGACCCTATGGAAAACAAAATATCAAACGAATCACCTGTAGGTATGGGTCTTTTAGGCCACAAAACAGGCGACAATGTAGTTATAGAAACACCGGACGGCGAAATTTCATTTAAAGTACTTGATATAAATAAATAAGGAGGAAAAAACAGTGGCGCAGAATACTAACGAGAATACTGAAAGTACACAGGTAAGCCAAGAAGAACTCAGCGCCCTTTTAAAGGTAAGAAGGGAAAAGCTTGAAAAGCTTCAGTCAGAGGGCAAAGACCCATTTAAAATTGTAAAATATCCCGTTGACACACACAGCAGCGACATACTTGAAAATTTTGAACAGTACGAAGGCAAAGACGTAGTTATAGCAGGCCGTCTTATGGCTAAGCGTGTTATGGGCAAGGCAAGCTTTTGCAATGTTCAGGATAGAAACGGCAAAATTCAGTCTTATGTAAGCAAAAACGACATAGGCGAAGAAAGCTATGCAGATTTTAAAAAGTATGATATAGGCGATATAATAGGCATTAAAGGCTTTGTATTTAAAACAAAAATGGGCGAGATTTCAGTTCATGCTCATGAGGTTGTGCTCCTTTCAAAGAGCCTTCAGATATTGCCAGAAAAATTCCATGGCCTTAAAGACCAAGAGCTTAGATACCGCCAAAGATATGTAGACCTTATAGTAAATCCTGAAGTTAAAGATGTATTCTTTAAAAGAAGCGCTATTATAAAAGAAATAAGAAATATATTAGACGAAAAAGGCTTCCTTGAAGTTGAAACACCTGTACTTCAGACTATCCCAGGCGGCGCCGCAGCAAGACCTTTTATTACTCACCATAACGCCCTTGATATAGACATGTACTGCCGTATAGCTCTTGAGCTTCCTTTAAAACGCCTTATAGTTGGCGGTTTTGAAAGAGTTTACGAAATAGGCCGTGTATTTAGAAACGAAGGTATTGACCTTAGACATAACCCTGAATTTACTCTTATGGAGCTTTATCAGGCATACACAGACTATAATGGAATGATGGATATTACAGAAGAAATATTCCGTGAAGTAGCTAAAAGAGTAAACGGCACAACAAAATTAACTTACGGTGGATATGACATTGATTTAGGCGAAAAATTCAACCGCATGACAATGGTTGACGCTGTTAAGAAGTTCTCTGGTGTTGACTTTGATGAGATTAAAGACACTGAAGAAGCAAGAAAAATAGCTAAAGAAAAAGGCGTTGAGTTTGAGGAAAGACACGCTAAAGGTGATATATTAAATCTTTTCTTCGAGGAATTTGTTGAAAAGAATATTGTTGAGCCTACATTTATAATGGATTACCCTGTAGAGGTTTCACCTCTTACAAAGCGTAAACCTGATAAGCCAGAATATACAGAGCGTTTTGAGCTTTTTATTGTAGGCAGGGAATACGGCAATGCTTATTCCGAGCTTAACGACCCTATAGACCAGAGAGTACGTTTTGACCATCAGGCTAAAATGCGTGAAATGGGCGACGATGAGGCAAACCTTATTGATGAAGACTTTATGACAGCCCTTGAATATGGTATGGCGCCTACAGGCGGCTTAGGTATAGGTATAGACAGAATGGTAATGCTTCTTACAGGTCAGGTATCTGTAAGAGATGTAATCCTGTTCCCTACAATGAGGCCTTTAGATGGTGCAAAGAAAGAAAGCAGTGCGCTCTCTCATGCAGAAACACCAAAAACAGAAGAAAAAACAGATGAGAAGATAGATTTTTCTAAAGTAGAAATTGAGCCTTTATTCAAGGATTTTGTAGATTTTGAAACATTCAGCAAATCTGATTTTAGAGCTGTAAAGGTAAAAGAATGTGAAGCTGTACCAAAGAGCAAAAAGCTCTTAAAATTTGTATTAGATGATGGCACAGCTGAGGATAGAGTGATTTTAAGCGGTATTCACGAGTATTATGAGCCAGAAGAACTGGTTGGCAAGACTTGTATTGCTATTACAAATCTTCCGCCAAGAAAAATGATGGGTATTGATTCCTGCGGTATGCTGATTTCAGCAGTACACAGTGAAGAAGGCGAAGAAAGACTTCATCTTTTGATGGTAGACAGCCATATCCCAGCAGGCGCAAAACTCTATTAATAAAACAGTATGTACTTCATAGCAAGAAAAGTGTACTGAGCCTGAAAAATCGCATAATGAACGGAATAAATGGGCAGTCCTTTATGGGGATTGCCCATTTTCAAATAAAAAGAAACAATATTGTATAAGGTGAGAACTATGAATATTAAAGAGGTAAAGGAAGGGAAAAAGCAATATCTTAATTTGCTGTTATTGGCAGATGAGCAGGAAAATATGATAGACCGATATCTGACAAATGGGACAATGTATATTTTAGAGGATAATGGAGTTAAAGCAGAATGTGTTGTGTTAGATGTCGGCGGCGGAGTGCTTGAAATAAAAAACATTGCCACAGCTCCACAGTTTCACGGTAAGGGCTATGGTAAAGCATTGATTGATTTTATTACAAAAAAATATCAGGAAAATTATTCGATATTGCAGGTTGGAACAGGTGACAGTCCATCAACAATACCGTTTTATGAAAAGTGTGGTTTTATCCGTTCTCATATTATTAAGAACTTCTTTACTGATAATTATGACCACCCGATTTATGATGGTGGTGTAAAGCTGACAGATATGATTTATTTGCGAAAATATATACGGATTAAATAAAATAATTTGGTTTGTAAAAGATAGCAGTTATAAATTCAGGAGCAGACATAAGTCTTGTTTTTATGATAAATGCTGTGAAATTAAAGGTATTGACTTGTATTTTAAAACAGTGTAGAATAAAAAAACAAAGTTTTTATATTTTTCAAATAAATATTAGGACCTTTTTTGTTATGTAACTCTAAAGCATATATCTTATAAAGGTAAAGATATATTGGGAAATAGGTGTTTTGAACAGATTTAAAATTAGTAAATATGCATATAATAGAAATCAGCAGTACCATGTACAGCACAAATGATTACATTTCCTGCAATGAGTTATTTAGACAAATAAATAATTATAAGCCTGTGCTGTTATTGGCACAGGCTTAGTTTGTATATACCAAAGAAAGGAATTTTTTGCCAATGGATAAATTAGATTATGATGTTTTGCTTTTTGACTTAGACGGTACACTTACCGACTCAATAGATGGTATAGTAAATGCTGTATGCTATGCCTGTGAGAAATTAGGTATAAGAATACCTACTCAAGAGGAGCTTTTGGAGTTTATAGGCCCGCCTATGACTCACTCTTTTACAACACACTTCGGCCTTGAGGGCAGAACACTTGATAAAGCAATAGATTTTTATCACGATTATTACAGCGACAAAGGCTGGAAAGAAAACAGAGTAATAGACGGTATTATACCTATGCTTGAAGACCTTAAAAGAAAGGGAAAGCGCCTTGCGTTAAGCACTAATAAGCCGGAATATTACGCACAGCAGATTATGGACCTGTTTGGCCTTTCAAAATATATGGATTTTATAGGCGGAAGCAGTTATGAAGAAGACAGAATGGTAAAATGGAAAGTTATAGAGCATACACTTAAAGGCCTTGGTGTTACTGATAAAAGCTCAGCTATTATGATAGGTGACAGACATTACGATGTAGAAGGCGCAAAAAGGGCTTCTATAGAGGCTATTGGTGTTACATTCGGTTATGGCTCAAGGGAAGAATTGGAAAATGCAGGTGCTATAGTGGTAGTTGATACACCAAAAGAATTGTCAGAGCTTTTTTAAAAAGGAGGTCTGTGGCATGGAAATGACACTTGAAAACATGATAGACGCCCTTACAATGTATTATGAAGCGGCAGGATATGAGGACTTTTACGAAAGAGAAATAAAAGGCAGAAAACCGGAGGACATTTATGAGCTTTACGAAAGCACATTTGCTGATAACATGAGCTTTTAAAAACATATATATAGTTTTGTTAATTTAATTAAAAGCGGCACGAAATTTTTGTGTAAACAAAAATATTTCGTGCCGTTTTGGTGTTAAGTACAAAGCTTTTTCCTTTAAAATAACATAGTATTTAAACAAATTCTAATTATGGTTGAACAAATTTTGCTTATATTCTATAATATATAATAGTGTTTTAAAATACAAACTAATTTTCGGAGGCGTTTATTTTGATATTTAATAATGTTCTTGAGGCTATGGGAAATACTCCCGTTATTAGACTTAATAGGCTTGTGACAGATGATATGGCGGAAGTACTTGTAAAATACGAGGGCGTAAACATAGGCGGCTCTGTTAAAACAAGGACAGCTTTTAACATGATAGCAGAGGCCGAGAAAAAAGGCCTTATTAATAAAGATACCATTATTGTGGAGCCAACAAGCGGAAATCAGGGCATAGGCATTGCCCTTGTAGGTGCTGTTAAGGGCTATAAAGTTAAAATTGTTATGCCGGATTCTGTAAGTGAGGAAAGACGCAAAATAGTTGCAGCCTACGGTGCCGAGGTTGTGCTTATTCACGATGACGGGGATATAGGTAAATGCATAGATATGTGCCTTGAAACAGCTTTAAAACTTAAGGCTGAAAACCCTAATGTATATGTTCCTCAGCAGTTCGAAAATCCAGATAATAATATGGCTCATAAAAAATATACAGCGGCAGAAATACTTGCGCAGGTAAACGGCCCTATAGATGGTTTCTGCTCAGGTGTTGGAACAGGCGGTACATTAAGCGGCATAGGAGAAGCTTTAAAAGAAGCTAACCCGAATATTGAAATATGGGCAGTTGAACCGGAAAATGCCGCTATACTTTCAGGCCACAAAGTAAGTACACATATTCAAATGGGTATAGGCGATGGAGTTATACCTCAAAATCTTAACCAGAAAATTTATAACGAAATATGCATTGTAACAGATGATGAGGCTGTTGAAATGAGCAAGAAGCTGGCAAAATACGAAGGTCTTTTATGCGGTATTTCCAGTGGCTCAAATGTTGTAGCAGCACTTAAACTGGCTAAAAAGCTTGGCAAAGGCAAAAGAGTAGTTACACTTCTGCCAGATACAGGCGAAAGATACTTTAGTACAAGGCTTTTTGACTGATATTTTTAATACTAAGGAGGGACTTTATGGCAGTTTACAAATGTACTGTATGCGGTTATATTTACGATGAAGAAAAAGAAGGAAAATCGTTTTCGGAATTAGAAAAATGTCCTGTGTGTGGAGCAGGGCCTGAAAAATTCGTACTCATTGAGCAAACCAGCACTGAAAATAGTGTTACTGAGAATGTAAAAGCTGAAAGTACGTCGGATTTGGCGTATCCTTCTGATTATGCAAGAGTGGATTTATCCTGCCGCTACATGAAAGAGATACACGAAATGGCTGTAAGCGGAAAAACAGTAAGTGCCGCTATGGGTACTAAAATGCCTATGCCTTCTTGGGATGATATACTTATTCTTGGTGCACAGCTTAACCCTATGCCCCTTTTTGAGCACGAAAATGTTAATATTACAACTGTTATAGGCAAAAATGCTAAAAGGCCTATGATACTTGCAGGGCCTGTGTATATTTCGCATATGTCATTTGGTGCCCTCTCTAAAGAAACAAAAATAGCCCTTGCAAAGGGAAGTGCTATGGCTAAAACTGCTCAGTGTTCTGGAGAAGGCGGAATACTGCCGGAAGAAATGCAGGCAGCACATAAGTATATATTTGAGTATATACCTAACAAATATTCCGTTACAAAAGAGAACCTTCAAAAAGCTGACGCTATAGAAATAAAAATAGGCCAAGGTACAAAGCCGGGTATGGGCGGACATCTTCCAGCTGAAAAAGTAACGCCAGAGATTGCCTCTATACGCCAAAAACCTTTGGGACATGATATTTTAAGCCCGTCTAAATATGAAGGTATAAACACAAAAGAGGACTTAAAGGCGCTTGTAGATTATTTAAGAAATGAATCCGACGGAAGGCCTATAGGCATTAAAATAGCTGCCGGAAGAATAGAAAAAGATTTGGAATTCTGTGTCTATGCCCAGCCGGATTTTGTAACAATAGACGGCAGAGGCGGTGCTACAGGCTCAAGCCCGCTGTTTTTAAGGGAGTCTACAAGTGTGCCTACAATATACGCTCTTTATAGAGCAAGAAAATATTTAGACAGTGTTAAAAGTGATATTGAGCTTGTTATTACAGGTGGGTTAAGAGTTTCGTCTGATTTTGCAAAAGCAATAGCTATGGGTGCTGATGCTGTTGCTATAGCATCATCTGCTTTAATAGCTGCCGCATGCCAGCAGTACAGAATTTGCTCCAGCGGTATGTGCCCTGTAGGTGTGGCAACACAGGATAAAGAATTAAGAGCAAGATTTCAAGAGGATAAAGCTGCTTTAAGGGTAGCTAACTTTTTAAACACCACATTTGACGAGCTCAGGACTTTTGCCAGAATAACAGGTCATTATGATATACATGACCTTAATGTAAATGATTTATGCACAATAAACCGTGAGATTAGCGATTATACTAATATACCTCACGCTTAAAAATATATTTTTATGGGAGGATTAAAAATGCTTGACGCAAAAGTAGCAAATCTTATTAATGAACAGGTAAACAAAGAATTTTATTCAGCTTATCTCTATCTTGATTTTTCTAACTACTATTATAATGAAGGTCTTGATGGTTTTGGCAACTGGTACAAAATACAGGCTCAGGAAGAAAGAGACCACGCAATGCTTATGCTTACATACCTTCAGAATAACGGTGAAAAGGTAGTTCTTGAGGCAATAGCAAAGCCGGATGTTGAGCTTAAAGAGTTTATAGACCCACTTAATGAAGGCCTTAAACATGAACAGTATGTTACAAGCCTTATACATAATATTTATGATGCCGCAAACAGTGTAAGGGATTTCCGTACAATGCAGTTTTTAGACTGGTTTGTTAAAGAACAGGGCGAGGAAGAGAAAAATGCCGAAGACCTTGTTAAGAAGTTTACTCTTTTCGGCAGTGACCCTAAAGGCCTTTATATGCTTGACAATGAGCTTGCTGCAAGAGTTTACGCAGCACCTTCATTGGTACTTTAATATTAATAATTCTTTTGTTTTGACATAATAAATAAAGCTAAAAACATAGCGCTGAAATATTTGTATATACAGATGTTTCAGCGCTTTTTTGTTATATAAATTTTTTTAAGTAGGACATCAGGCAAAATAAGCTGTGCAGAAGTATAACATAGTTAAATATTGTTTTATTATTTATACATAATTTCTAATTTTAATTTTAATTTACATATTGCCTAAGGTAGAATATAATTAAAATAAAACAGAATTTTAAATTTAATGGGCTTAAACAGTTTAATGGAGGTTTATATGGAAATTATAGAATCCATATATAAAAAATATAATAATCACATATATTTTAAACCGGCTTTTCCCCTTGTGTTTATGATGCTTTATTTATTTTATTATTTCACAATGATAAGCCCAGTGTATTCTTTAAGTGACCGTATTGCGGAAATGGTAAATCCTTATGTAACAATGCCTTATATAACCGCAATTGTTATGACTTTTATTAGCCTTATGTACGGCGGAATGCTTTTAAGGTCAATATATATTATTATGTATATGTTTGCGGTGGGTTTTTCTGTTTATATGACTTTAAAAACAGGCGGCAATGCTGATATAGCTTTATATATTCCGCATTTAATAATATTGGTGTTAAATATTGCTATATGGGTAGCTTTTGAAAAATATAAAAGCAATAAATAAAAAACAGTGAGCTTTATTTTTTTGTAAAGTTCACTGTTTTTCTATTTCAATAATTTTTTCTAACTTTTTCTAATTTTTTCTAACTATTTCTAACACTTTCTAAGATTTATTTCAAATTTTTGTTTTTCTGGAATTCTTCCTCACAGTAAAGGCAGCGGTATTTTCCGCTTGGTGTAAGTTTGAATATATGGTCACACTCATGTTCTATGCTTGTAATGCAGCGAGGGTTTTTGCAGCGCATTACATTAACAAGTGTTTCTGGAAGAACTGGTTTTTCTTTTTTAATTATTTTGCCGTTTTTAATGTAGTTTATTGTAATATCCGGGTCGATATAGGCAAGCACACCAAAATTAATTGAGGATACTTCGCCTTCTATTTTTATAATATCTTTTTTGCCGCTTTTTGTACTGCGTACATTTTTGATTATGGCAACACCGCAGTCAAGATTATCAAGGCCTGCTACATCAGCAAGAGTACGGCTGGTGCCAGCTTTTATATGGTCTATTACAACACCGTTTTGAATTTCATCTATATTAAGCATATTTGGGCTCCTTTCACGCTAAGTTTAATAATTTAAGTATAAGGGCCTCTCTTACATACATACCGTTTTGAACCTGCTCAAAATAAGCCGCCCTTGGGTCTTTGTCAACTGCCAGAGCTATTTCGTTTACTCTTGGAAGCGGGTGAAGAACAGCCATGTCTTCTTTTGCCAGTTCCATTTTCTTTTCAGTAAGTATATAGCTGTCTTTAAGGCGTACATAGTCTTCTTCGTTAAAGAAACGCTCTTTTTGTACACGTGTCATATAAAGTATATCAAGTTTTCCTAAAGCATCTTCAAGGTCTGTTGTTTCCTCAAACTCTATATTATTAGGCTTAAGTACTTCGTTTATAATATAGTCTGGAACTTTAAGCTCTGTAGGGCTTATAAGCACAAATTTAATGCCGTCCCAGCGTGAAATGCTCTTTATAAGGCTGTGTACTGTCCTGCCAAACTTTAAGTCACCGCAAAGACCTATTACAAGGTTATTAAGGCGTCCTTTTCTGCGGCGTATAGTTGCTAAATCCGCAAGAGTCTGAGTTGGGTGCTGGTGTCCACCGTCGCCGGCATTTATAACAGGTATAGATGAGAACATGCTTGCTCTCATAGGTGCGCCTTCTTTTGGATGGCGTATAGCGGTTATGTCGGCAAAAGCGCTTATTACCCTTATTGTATCAGCTACACTTTCGCCTTTAGATGCGCTTGATGAGTTTGCACTGGAAAAGCCTATTACACTGCCGCCCAAATTAATCATTGCCGACTCAAAAGAGAGCCTTGTGCGTGTGCTTGGCTCATAAAAAAGAGTGGCTATTTTTTTGTGTGCGCATTTATCCTGATATTTTTCAGGATTGCGACGTATATCCTCGGAAAGTACGAGAAGTTCTTCTGTTTCTTCCTTTGTAAAATCCAACGGGTCAATTAAATGTCTCATATTCTAACCTCTCTATATTTATTATCTACTTACCGCCGACTTTTGGCGGGCTTATTGATTAAATTATCCGACAGGCAGTTTAATTTGTCAATACAACTTGGCTACAAAAAATATATAGCGCATTTTTCCATAAATTACCATTTAAGCATATGTTGACTTGGGTATATGTAAGGGGTATAATGTAAGAACAAATATTCGTAATAATAAGAATGAATATTTGCATATATTTTACAGAGGTGTTTTGTATGGACAGGATAGTACTTCATTCAGACTGCAACTGCTTTTATGCTTCCGTGGAGTGCCTTTATCATCCGGAGCTTAGGGATAAGCCTGTTGCCGTAGGTGGAGATGAAAAAAAGCGCCATGGAATAATACTTACTAAAAATTATATAGCCAAAAAATATGGCATTAAAACAGGTGAAGCCCTTTGGCAGGCCAGACTTAAATGTCCGGATTTGGTTATTATACCGCCTGATTTTAAAAAATATATGCGTTTTTCCAAAATGACACGTGAAATTTATCTGGAATTTACTAATCTTGTGGAGCCTTTTGGCCTTGATGAAGCTTGGCTGGACTGTACAGCGTCAAAGGATATTTTTGGCGGCGGAATGGAAACAGCGGAAAAAATACGGCGTAAAATAAAAAAGGAATTGGGAATAACCGTAAGCATTGGCGTAAGCTGGAACAAAATTTACGCCAAACTTGGCAGTGACTATAAAAAGCCTGATGCCGTTACGGTTTTTGACAGAGAGAATTATAAAAAACTGGTGTTCCCTCAGCCGGCAGAAAACATGCTCTATGTAGGCAGGGCAAATAAACGCCGTCTTGCTCTTTTAAACATAAGAACAATAGGGGATATAGCAAAGGCCGATAGGGAATTTTTGCATAAGCATTTTGGAAAGTGGGGGTATGTGCTCCATTCATTTGCCAATGGATACGATATTGACCCTGTAAGGGAATATAACTCCCATGCCGGCATTAAATCCATAGGAAACAGCTTTACACTTCCACGTGATTTAAACACAAACGGCGAAGTTTTTGCCGCTTTGGCGCTTTTGTCAGAGTCTGTAGGAGCAAGGCTAAGGGAGCATGGCTTAAAGGGCAGTGTTGTTTCAGTAAGTGTTCGGGATAACGGCCTTTTCAGCTTTGAAAGGCAGAAAAAGCTTAAGCTTTCAACAGATATAAACGACGAAATTTTAAAAGCAGCATATGAGCTTTTTATTTTAAACTATAACTGGCAGAAGCCTATACGTTCTTTAGGCGTTAGAGTATCTGACTTGGCAGAAAATACTGAGGCCATACAAATGGATATTTTCGGAACAGACTTAAAAAGGGAAAAGCGCCGAAACCTTGATAAATCCCTTGACTCAATAAGAAATCGTTTTGGCCCTAAAGCCGTTGTGAGAGGTACAGAGCTTATAAACGGGGATATTACAGCCATAAGCCCAAAAACAGATAATGTAATATTTCCAACGGCATATTTTAAATAATTAAAAATAAATGGTGGTGGTTTTATGCAGGCAAGAAAAGTTTATATAGATATGACGGCTGAATTTGACGAAAAGGGCAATATAATGCCTATAAGCTTTAAATACGAAAACGGCATTGTATATAAAATAGACAAGGTTTTGAGCATAAGAAAAATGGCCGCCCTTAAAACAGGCGGCGCAGGACTTAGGTATACATGCCGAATTAAAAACCATGAAAAATATATATTTCTGGAAGAAAACAGATGGTTTATAGAAACTCAAAAACGGGCGCAGGAGTACTAGCCTTTCTGCAAAAATAAAAAATCCGGCTGTAAAATCAGCTGGATTTTTGTTATATATTTGAAAAAAATATTTACTCCATAAGCTCGGAATAATCAGCAATAAGCATTTTGCAGTCACCACACCAAAAGGCCGTTGGCCAGTTTTGGCAGAAGGCAATACAAATATCATCTGGCGGCAGTATAACGGCATGTTTCTTTTCAAGTATTTTCTTTGATAAAAGATTAGGGCTTTTTTCACCTTCAGAAAGAAAATAATTGTATCCACGGCCGCATAAAAAGCCTTTTTTCATTTCTTTACCACATTTAGGACAGAGCATTTAACCGCCTCCTTTTAAAAGCAGATTTAAGCTTTTATATTTATAAAATACCATATTTAAAATAAAGCCGCAATTATAAAAATAAAGAGGCTGTATTTGGTATTATAAAGCTCGAAAGATTTATTTTTACTCTTTGCCGCACACAGGCAGTTAAAAAATATAGGGTTGAATTTTCAGCAAATTTTATATAATATGGTATAAATAAACACTTATAGACACATGAACGGTTTATTATATACAGTATACTGGGGAGGTTTTTAAATGAAGCTTATATCTTTAAAAGAAGAACTTATGTCTAACCCATATCCGGGCAGGGGTATTGTAATAGGCAAATCAGAAGATGGCAAAACAGCCGTTACTGCATATTTTATAATGGGCAGAAGCTCCAACAGCCGCAACAGAGTTTTTGTTGAAGATGGCGAAGGCATACGCACAGAGGCTTTTGACCCTTCTAAATTAGAGGACCCAAGCCTTATTATTTACGCTCCAGTAAGAGTTTTAGGCAATAAAACAATAGTTACAAACGGAGACCAGACAGACACAATTTATGAGCTTATGGACAAGCAGTCTACATTTGAGCAGTCTTTAAGAGTTAGAGAGTTTGAGCCTGACGGCCCTAACTATACACCAAGAATTTCTGGTATTATGCATGTTGAAAACGGAAATTACAACTATGCCATGAGCATACTTAAAAGCGATAACGGCAGACCTGAAAGCTGTGACCGTTTTACATTTGCATACAATAACCCAATAAATGGCGAAGGCAGATTTATTCATACTTATGCAAGAAATGAAAATCCGCTCCCAAGTTTTGAAGGCGAGCCTAAGAGAGTAGAAATTAAAGGCAACATTGACGAGTTTACAAACATGATTTGGTCAAGCCTTAATGAGGACAACAAGGTTTCTCTTTTTGTAAGATTTATTGATATAGCTACAGGTAAATACGAAACAAGAATAATTAATAAAAACAAGTAATAAAGGGAGGTAATTTGTGTTATGAAGGAACTTGCTCTTAAATACGGCTGTAACCCAAACCAGAAGCCGTCAAGAATATTTATTGAAAATGGGGAATTGCCTATTACAGTCCTTAATGGAAAACCGGGATATATTAACTTCCTTGACGCTTTTAACGGCTATCAGCTTGTAAAGGAATTAAAAGAGGCTACAGGCCTTCCTGCGGCTACATCTTTCAAACACGTTTCACCAGCTGGTGCAGCAGTAGGCCTTCCTTTAGATGATACACTTAAAAAAATATACTGGGTAGATGATTTAGGTGAGCTTTCACCTTTGGCATGTGCTTACGCAAGGGCAAGAGGTGCCGACAGAATGTCATCTTTTGGTGATTTTATATCACTTTCAGATGTTTGTGATGTAGCTACAGCAAACATTATTAAAAGAGAAGTATCAGACGGCGTAATAGCTCCTGGATATGAACCTGAGGCACTTGAGATACTTAAAGCAAAGAAAAAAGGCAACTACAACATTATACAGATAGACCCATCATATAAGCCAGAGCCGGTGGAAAGAAAACAGGTTTATGGCATTACATTTGAACAGGGCAGAAACGAGCTTAAAATAGACAGAGAGCTTCTTAAAAACATTGTAACAGAAAATAAAGAAATACCTGACTTAGCTCAGATTGACCTTATAATAGCTCTTATTACACTTAAATACACACAGTCAAATTCAGTATGTTTTGCAAAAGGCGGACAGGCTATAGGCATTGGCGCAGGCCAGCAGAGCCGTATCCACTGTACAAGGCTTGCAGGAAGCAAGGCAGACAACTGGTTCCTTCGTCAGAGCCCTAATGTAATGAATTTGCAGTTTGTTGACACAATAGGCCGTGCCGACAGGGATAACGCCATTGACCTTTATATAGGTGAGGATTATATGGACGTTTTGGCAGAAGGCAAATGGCAGAATATATTTAAAGTAAAGCCTGAAGTATTTACACCAGAGCAGAAAAAAGCATGGCTTTCTAATATGAAAGACGTAGCTCTTGGTTCTGATGCATTCTTCCCATTTGGTGACAATATAGAGCGCGCTTATAGAAGTGGTGTTAAATATGTAGCTCAGCCAGGCGGCTCTATTAGAGATGACCTTGTAATTAAAACAGCAAATGACTGCAATATGGCTATGTGCTTTACAGGCATAAGGTTTTTCCATCACTAATAAATTAAATTTTATATAAGTTTGTATAAGCCGTAGGGTTTTGTTGCCTGCGGCTTAATTTTGTTTAATATTACATAATTTTGTATACATGTCAGCATTGTTATATTTATATTTATAATGCTGATGAACAAATGCTATAAATATTGTTGTAATATTTTAGTGACATAATATTGTAAAAGAGCTTTTTTTATACCTATTAAATATTAATAAATTCAATTTTCATGGCTTTTGTTAGTTTGCTTACATAAATGTATTGAATATATTAATTAATTTTAATATAATATATTTTACGTTAAAGAGAGGGGGAATTTTTCAAATGGAAAAGGCCAGTACACGGGGCCATTTATGCGCTCTTTGGAGCATACTTATTTGGGGAACTACATTTGTGGTAACAAAAGTACTGCTGGATAAATTTACACCAGCGGAGATACTTTTTACAAGGTTTTCGGCGGCTTGGGTATTGCTTATGATACTTGACCACAGCAGAGTAAAAACAAAAAGCTTTAAAGAAGAATTAATGTTTGCTTCAGCGGGATTATTTGGTGTTGTGGTGTATTTCCTTTTTGAAAATACTGCCCTTACATATATAACCGCATCGGCAGTAGGTATTCTTGTTTCAGTATCGCCGTTTTTTACCGCTTTAATATCCAGAATATTTTTAGGCGAAAGAACAAAAAAGTATTTTTTTGCAGGATTTGTGTTGGCTATGGCAGGTATTACACTTGTAACCCTTAACGGCGGTGTTGAAGGCGCATTGGATTTTAAAGGCTTAATATTAGCCTGCGGCGCGGCTTTAAGCTGGGCGATTTATTCTACCATAACTAAAAAGATAAGCTCATGGGGTATTAAAGCTGTACCTATGACAAGACACATATTCTTTTACGCTATAATAATTTGTATTCCTGTGCTGTATTTTATGGGCTTTGATGTGAAATTAAATGAATTATATAATAGTAAAGTTTTGCTCAGTTTCGCTTTTCTCGGCTTTTTAGGCTCAGGAATATGCTATGTAACTTGGAACAGCGCACTTAAAATACTTGGTGCAGTAAAAACAAGCGTATACATATACCTTATACCTGTTGTAACAGTTATATTTTCAGTTATATTCTTAAAAGAGCGCATTACACTAATGGAATTGTGCGGAATAGGACTTATATTTACAGGATTGTTTATATCGGATAAAGACAGATTATTTATGCCTCAAAGAAGCGCAACAAAAAATACTCAGCAAAGTGTTGAGCAATAAAAAATATTATAAATATTTCAGATGGTTTTAAATTTTAAGTGGTATTGTATTTTTGTTTTAGGAGGAAATATGGAAAACAGCAGTGTAAACGAAAATAAGATGGGCACCATGCCCGTAAATAAGCTTCTTTTATCTATGGCTATACCAATTATGATTTCTATGATTGTTCAGGCCTTTTATAATGTAGTAGACAGTATTTATGTTTCACAGTTAAGTGAAGATGCGCTTACGGCGGTTTCTATGGCTTTCCCTATACAGAACTTTATGATTGCTATGGGAAGCGGTATAGGTGTAGGTACAAACGCTGTGCTTTCAAGGGCATTAGGCGAAAAGAAACAGTCAGCGGCAGATAAAACAGCCATGCAGGGAGTTCTTTTAAATTTAATAAGCTTTGCTATATTCCTTATTTTTGGTATATTCTGTGCTGGTCTTTTTATGAAAAGTCAGACAAATATAGCAAGCATATACGAAGGCGGAACAGAGTATGTAAGAATTTGCTGTGTATTTTCAATAGGTATTTTTATGCAGCTTACATTTGAAAGACTTCTTCAGGCTACAGGCAGAACACTTTATACCATGTTTACACAGACAACAGGTGCTGTTATAAACATAGTTCTTGACCCTATACTTATATTTGGTCTTTTAGGTGCGCCTAAGCTTGGTGTAGCCGGTGCGGCTTATGCCACTGTTATAGGCCAGTGCGTAGCAGGTTTAATGGCTTTTATACTTAATATTAAAAAGAACCCAGATATTAACTTTAAGCTTTCAAACTTAGCTCCTCAGTGGAGTGTTATAAAAACAATACTTGGTATAGGTATTCCGTCAATACTTATGATTTCAATAGGCTCTGTTATGACTTATGCCATGAACAAAATACTTATAGTATTTACACCTACAGCTGTTGCTGTATTTGGTGTTTACTTTAAGCTTCAGAGCTTTGTGTTTATGCCTATATTTGGTTTAAACAACGCAATGGTTCCTATACTTGCATTTAACTATGGTGCTAAAAAAGGCGACAGAATACATAAAACAATTAAGTTGGCTGTTACATACGCTATATGTATTATGCTTATAGGCCTTGCAGTATTCCAGATATTCCCGGATAAGTTGTTATTGCTCTTTAACGCTTCTGATGATATGCTTGTAATAGGTGTACATGCCTTAAGAATAATATGCTTAAGTTATATTTTTGCTGGTTTCTGTATTATAACAAGCTCTGTTTGTCAGGCATTTGGTCATGGCCTTTACAGCCTTTATATATCAATAGGCAGACAGATAGTTGTGCTTATACCAGCGGCTTTTATACTTTCCAAAATAGGCGGCCTTTCAGTAGTGTGGTTTGCGTTCCCTGTTGCGGAAATAGTGGCCATGATTTTAAGTATATTCTTCTTAAAACGTTCTTTGGGTAAGTTAGGTCTTAAAAGAGAAGCTGAAGCATCAGCTTAAAAATGGAAGGGATATGCTATGAGTCCAAAAGATAAAAAATTTTTTGTCGGATTTATAATAGCCTGTGTTATATGCATAGTGCTTGTTAAACTTGTATTTTTAGGCGGTACAAGCAAAACAAGCGCAGTAGAAAGTATTATAAGCGAAAATTCCGGTTTAAATAATATTTCGGTTTTTTCATACGAAAACAAAGACCAAAACAAGGTATGTGCTTTTAACTATACTGATGAAAGCGGAAAAGAAGGTTTAGGTCTTGCAATACTTGGCAATAACAATAGAGGCTCATACTATGTTGATTCTATATTATACAGTACAGATGAGAGCGTTATTGTAAATTCAAGTGCCGTTGTAGATGGCATTGACTGTGCCGTTGTAGCAGTTACAGATAAAAGCGAAGCGGCAAAGGTAGTTGTAAGCGCCAAAGATACAACTACAGGCGCAGATGTTAAATTAACAAAAAGAATAGAGCCGCCTAAAATAACATTTGTGCCTTATTCCGACAGCACTCAGGCGCAAAGTGTAAGCAATGTAAAAGTTTATAATTCAACTGACGAAGTAATAGTTGATATAGACTGTGAAGCAGTACAGAAAGACGTTATTACAGAACAGTAATAAAATAAAACAGCACAAATTCTTATTAGTAAAGAATTTTGTGCTGTTTTTGTTTATACATCGTTTAAATTTAGTTTTTTAGTGCAGGCTATAGCAAGCGCGCCGGAACCTATATGGCAGGCAATGCTTAATGAAAGTGGGTCGGTAATAACACTTTGAGAAGGAAATTGAGATTGTATCTCTTTTTTAAATTCAAGAGCCTCAGAGTTGTCTGTGCCGCTATAAGCTACATGAAGCAATACATTTTCATCACTTTCACCGCAGTTAAAGCGCTCCTTCATATCACTTAATACGGCGTTAAGCATTATTTTTTTAGCCAGCTTTTTTGTACGTGCTTTAGAGAATGAATCCAGCTTTTCACCCTGTATTTGAAGTATAGGCTTTATTTTTAACAGAGACGCAAGTGCTGCCGCAGAAGGCGTAACTCTGCCGCCTTTTTTAAGATATTTAAGTGTTTCAAGGGTTATGTATATACTGGAATCCAGCTTTGTTTTTTCAAGGTAGTTTTTAATTCTTTCGCCGTCTATACCATTTGAAATCATTTCAAGTGTGTCTAAAACGGACTGTTTTTGTGTTACGGATATTCTTTGGTTATTTACAACATGCACTTTGCCGTTATAGTCATCAGAGAGCATAATGGCTGTTTGGCATGAGCCGCTTAAAGAACTGGACATAGGAATGTGGACTATCTCGTCATATTCTTCAAGAAGTCTGTTCCATATATCAGTTATATCGCTTATAGCCGGCTGTGATGTGCCTATTTGAGCGTCATTTTCAAGGTTTGCATAAAACTGTTCCTGAGTAAGTGTTATGTCCTCAAAAAAAGTTTCGCCGTTTATAGTAAAAGGCATTGGTATAACGGTAATGCCGAGTTTTTCGGCTTCTGATTGTGTAATTCCGCTGTTACTGTCTGTTACAACAGCTATTTTAGCCATTTTCAATCCTCCTGTTTAAACTACAAAAATCGAGATAATTATATCATAAAACACCCGCTCTAACAATTACTTTAAGAAACGTTTAATATATGCAATATATGTATAGTTATTTATTGCACAAAAAAAGACGAAAAACAAATTTTCGTCTTTTCTAATTTTTCTAACTTTTCTAAAATTTTAATTACTTGTTTTTTATTTTTTGCTCCATTATGTCTGCTAAAAGAGCAAACTGCTCAACACTTAAAGCCTCGCCTCTTATACGGCTGTCAAAACCGGCTTCTTCCAAAGACTGAGTCAATTCATCTTTTGAAAGACCAAAGTTTCCTAAATTGTATAATCCGTTTAAAAGTGTTTTACGCCTTTGTCCAAAAGCGCATTTTACAATTTTAAACATAAGAGCCACGTTTTTTACACTTACTGTGTTTTCTTTAAGTGTAAGTGTTATAACGGCACTGTCTACATTAGGCTTTGGCATAAAGCATGAAGGAGGTACTATAAAATCGGTGTGGGCGTTACAGTAAAACTGAACAGCTACTGAAAGAGCGCCGTAATCCTTTGTTCCTGGCTTTGCCTGCATACGGTCTGCAACTTCTTTTTGTACCATAACAGTCATGCTCTCAATGTCAGCATGTTTTTCTAAAAGCTCCATAATAATAGGCGTTGTAATGTAGTAAGGCAGGTTAGCTGCAAGCTTTGCCTTTCTGCCGTTTCCATAAGTCTTTATTATTTCGTTTAAATCCAGCTTAAGAACATCGCTGTTTATAACATGTATATTGTCGTAGCCAGAGAGGGTATCCTCTAATATAGGCAGAAGGTTTTTGTCTATTTCTATGGCGCATACAGTTTTTGCGCTGTCGCCTAAAAACTGTGTAAGACTGCCTATTCCCGGGCCTATTTCCATTACAAAATCGTCTTTTGTAATGCCGGAAGCTAAAACTATGTTTTTAAGCACGTTTTGGTCTACAAGAAAGTTCTGGCCAAAATTCTTTTTAAAATAGAAACCGTATTTTTCAATTATTTCTTTTGTTTTTAAAGGTGTTGATATTTTCTCACGCATTTTTTTATCCTATTCCTATAGCATTTAAAAGGCCGAATGACAGTATAGATACAATTATGCCTGCCGTAAATACTCCAGCGGCTATTGTTAAAAATGCCTTTTTAATGTCCATGTGCAAAAGTGCTGCTGCAAGCGCACCTGTCCAGCCGCCTGTTCCCGGAAGGGGTATAGCAACAAAAATATAAAGACCCCAATAGCCATATTTCTGTATTTTATCGCTTTTAGCCATTGTTTTTTCTTCAAGTTTATAAACAATATTTTTCATAGGTGTTTTTTTAAGAAGCTCAAATATTTTGCGTATAAGCAGAAGTATAAACGGAATAGGTATTATATTGCCTAAAAAAGCTATTACAAATGCCGGAAGAAGGTCTACACCTATTGCATAACCAGCTAATATTCCGCCTCTGAGCTCAACAATAGGAAAAAGAGAAACTATAAAAACTATAAGCTCTTTTGAAATTTTGCCTTGAAGCGCGTTAATAAAAAAGTCAAGTATTGTCTGCAATTATCTATCCTCTTTTCATTGTTTTTTATCTGATTAATTATAATTATGAAACTGTATTTTTGTCAACGGGTATATTACGGGCTAAAGCGCATATATTTTTAACATGGTACTTTTGCGTAATTTTACATCTGTTACAGGAGGAGAAATATATGGATACTGAAAAAGGGAAAAGCGTTGTTTCATTAAGAGGCGGAACTCTTGCGGTTTATTTGAATACAGGTGCGGAAATATCTCAGGCAAGAATAATAGGCAGAAACTTAAAGCCTGCATGGCAGGTATACATAATATTAAATAATAATGGGCAAAAGGAATATGTAAGCATTGGACAGGCAGACAAAAAAGTTATTGGATTTAATACAAAAAAAATAAACGGCGGCGGAGAAAAAGAAATATGCGGCGCGGCAGTGGGTTTATATGGCAGGCGTGAGTTTTACGAAGGCTTTGTTGAGGGCTTTAAAGAAAAGCAACAAGGAATAAAAGAGGCAAAAAACAACAGCAATTCTAAAACTTATGAAAGAGCAAGTACACCTTTGGTGAATAAAACAGAGGTTGAAAAACCATCTGATGAAAAATTAATGACCAAAGCAAATAAAACTGAGCATAAATCTGCTGAAAATAGCATGTTATCTGCTGCTGATACAGTAACGGAAACTGAAAAAAATAATGAGCTTATTGAAAGTGCTGGACAAACTGAAAAAGCAACAGATACTCAATTTGAAAAAGTGGATGATTCCGCCATTTACAAGGAATATACTGCTCTGAAGGAAGAAACAAGAGCCCATGATACATTTAAAAAAGTAGTTGAAAACTTTAAAACTCAAATGAACGAGCTTGAAAAAGCTGGCGTTATTACACCGGAGGAAATGGCTAACATTACAGGAAATACTGAGGAAAACTCATTAAAAACCAATAATGATGCTGTGAATGATACATGTAATACAGAAAATAATGAAAAAACGGAAAAAGCAGAAAAAGCAGAAACCGAAAAAAGTGAGCAAAATGAGCAGAATGAAAAAATCATTCCAAAATCAGAAAACACTGATAAAACGGAAGAAAATAACGATGAAAGCAATGAAAAATCTGAAAAAACTGACAAATACGGCATTGATTATCTGTTTAGCCACAACGAAAAGCTTTATCCATTTAAAGAAAGTCCATATGATTGGGTAAGGGTATGTATGGATGAAATATGGCTTTTGCCTGTTGACAAGCATGAGATACTTAATCCTTTTGTAATGCTCTCGGATTTAAAATACAGCCATTTAATGCTGGGAAGAAGTATTGACAAAAAGGTAATAGTTTTGGCTGTGCCTGAAAAATTCAGGCGAGAAGATATAAAAAGTGCCGCGTCATTTGGGTTTAAAGATTTTTGGCGCTGCAATGAGCAGCAGGGCAGAGGCGTTTTTGGCTACTGGATTAAAAAATTGATTTAACTTTCTCTTGTGCTAAGCCTTTTTGGGTAGTATTATTGTAATATCGCGTATAAAAAGTAATATATAGCGCTTTAAAGATACTGCCGGAGGAGATTAAATAATATGAGAGTAAGAAAAAAAGCGTGGACTGTAGCCGAATATGATAATAACCCACACCTTATACATAACCCAACTGAGCATAAAGGAAAGTGGAAAGAGCTTTTTAAAAATGACAATCCTATTTATCTTGAGATAGGCTGCGGAAAAGGCCGTTTTATTTCGCAGAATGCCCAGAAGTTTAAAGACATAAACTTTATAGGTGTTGAAAGACAGTCCACAATAGTAGCTACTGCCGCAAGAAATGTAGGGCCGGAAGCGGAAAATGTTTTCCTTATTCATGGCGATGTTGAAAACCTCCTTGATTTTTTTGAGCCAGGAGAAATAAAAAGGCTTTACATTAATTTCTGCGACCCATGGCCTAAAAAGAAATGGTATAAAAGACGTCTTACTTACAGACAGTTTCTTGATAAATACAGAGAGCTTTTTGGTGGAAAAGGTGAGATATTCTTTAAAACAGACAACAGAATACTTTTTGAGTTCTCACTTAACGAATTCTGTGCCAATGACTGGAAGCTTTCAAACATAAGCCTTGACCTGCATAACAGCGATTATGAGGATAATATAATGACCGAGTATGAGGAAAAATTCTCCAGCAAAGGTTTTCCTATATACAGGCTTGAGGCAAGGTGCGGCGACAAATAAACTTAATACAAATAAAAATCAATATAAAACGGTGTTTTCCCAAATATAGGGAAAACACCGTTTTTGATTTTTGTTATTAATGTTTTTTCCAAACAGAAGGTGTGAAGAGCAAAAGCATAGGGAATATTTCCAATCGGCCTGCCAGCATGTCAAATATAAGCACTATTTTTGAAAGCGGCGAGAACATAGAAAAGTTTCCTGTAGGGCCTACCAGCTCAAGGCCAGGGCCTATATTGTTAAATGTAGCGGCTACTGCCGTAAATGTTGTTATAAGGTCAAAATTATCAAGGCTTACTATAACAACAGATACTACGTATATAAATACATACGCGATTAAAAATATCATTGCTGAGTTAAGTACAGAGCGCTCAACTGGCTTTCCGTCGATATTAATTACCTTAACACTTCGAGGATGAGTTAAGGATGAAAGCTCTTTAAGTGTAGATTTAAAATATATTATTAATCTTGATATTTTAATTCCGCCGCCTGTAGAACCAGCACACGCACCGGAAAACATTATAATTACAAGCAATATTCTGGATAATTCAGGCCATTTATTAAAGTCAACTGTAGAAAAGCCTGTTGTTGTCATTACTGAGGAAACGGCGAAAGTTGACTCGTAAAGGTTTTCTATAAAACTTCCGCTTACACTTGTAACATTAAATGCTATAACAAGAGATACAAAGGCGAATATAGCAAAGTACCACCGTACTTCAGACATCTTAAAGGCGTCTTTAAACTTGCGCATTACAATTAAAAAGTAAAAACTAAAGTTAACGCCAAAAAGCAGCATAAATATTGTAACAATAGTTTTTATTGCTCGTGAATAACTGCCTAAGGATGTATTAAGTATACCGAAACCACCTGTACCGGCTGTACCCATAGATATGCACACAGCATCAAATAACGGCATTTTAAATATTAAAAGCAATACTATTTCAACAATAGTCATTATAAAGTAAATGGCATAAAGATAAAAAGCCGTTTTTCTGAGCTTAGGCACAAGCTTGCCTACAGATGGGCCAGGGCTTTCTGCTTTCATAAGGTGCATGTTTTCGCCGCCAGCCAAAGGCAGAATAGCAAGTATAAACACAAGCACACCCATACCACCTATCCAGTGGGTAAAACTTCGCCAAAAGAGCATTCCATGAGAAAGTGCCTCAACATCTGTAAGTATAGAAGCACCTGTAGTTGTAAAACCGGATATAGTTTCAAAAAGCGCGTCTATATAAGATGGTATATAACCGCTTAAATAAAAAGGCAAAGCGCCTATAAGGCTTATTATAATCCAGCTTAAAGCTACTGTTATATACCCTTCACGGGCATAGAATTTTTTGTTTTCAGGCTTAATGCCGCCAAGTAGCACGCCAAGCACAACGCATATAGCAAAGCAGACCAAAAAATATTTGGCATCACTTTCGCCGTAAAGCATGGCAACCAAAAACGGCGGTATCATAAAAGCGGCGCTGAAATCGATTACAAACCCCAATGTGTATAAAATAATAGCATAATTCATAATCTTGTCCGTCAATCCTTTATTATATCTCGTATATTATTTAATCCAAGTTTTGTGGTAACTATTACAACAGAGTCACCTTTTAATATAACATCTTTACCAGAAGGCGTTATAATGCGTCCATTTCTGTTAATACAGCATATAAGGAGGTTTTCTTTAAGGTTAAGGTTCATAAGAGGCGTATTTGTAACGGCACTGTCTTCGCGCACAATAAACTCAAGAGCCTCAACACGGTTATCCATCATGCGGTAGAGGGTTTCCATATTTCCTTCTGACGAATTCTGCATTGAGCGTACATACCGTATAATGCCTTCAGCTGTTATATTTTTAGGGCATATTATACTGCCTATAGGCATGTCGGATATAACTTCCTCAAAATCGATTTTGTTTATTTTAGTTATTATTTTAGCTGATGAAATTTTGTTTGCGTATAAAGAGAGCATTATATTTTCCTCATCAAGGTTGGTAAGGGAAACAAAGGCGTCGGTGTTTTTAATGCCTTCTTCATCCAACACACCTCTATTTGAGGCATCACCGCATATAATCATGGCTTCCGGCAAAAGAGCACTTAACTCCTCGCATCGGCTTTGCTTCTGCTCAATTATTTTTACGTTAATTCTTGATTTAATAAGGGTTTCTGCAAGGTAATAAGCTATTGTGCTTCCGCCTACTATTAAAACGTCTTTTATAGGCCGTGTTTTAATACCTATAGACGAGAAGAACCTAAATATTTTGTTAAGCGGCACAATAACAGAAACTATATCGCCTTCACGCAGAACGGTATTTCCATCTGGTATAATAATGCTTTTATCGTATCTTTGAACAACACATAAAAGACAGTCTTTTAAAAGAGCGTTGTCGGAAACCTTTATGTTAAGTATAGGCGAGCCAGTAGGCACTCTGAATTTAATAAGGTTTACACGGCCTCTTGCAAAAGTATCTATCTCCATAGCGGAAGGTATTTGAATAAGGTGCACTATTTCCATAGCCGCAGCGCGCTCAGGATTAATTGACATTGAAAGCCCAAGTTCTTCTTTAATGAAGTTAATTTCTTTGGAATATTCCGGGTTACGCACTCTGGCTATTGTGTGGCAGTTGCCGGCTTTTTTTGCTATAAGACAGCTTAAAAGGTTTATTTCGTCATGGTCTGTAACGGCTATAAGTAAGTCTGAGTCCTGTATTCCGGCTTCCATTTGTGTGCGGTAGCTAGTGCCGTTGCCTGTAATTGCCTGAATATCCAGCTGGCTTATGGCATACTGCATTCTGTTTTCGTTTAAATCAATTACCGTAAGGTCGTGGCCTTCATTGTTAAGCTGGTCGGCAAGAACATAGCCTACTTTTCCAAAGCCAACAACTATTATTTTCATTTCAGTTAAACCTCCGCTTTAAAATCAATTATAAATTTATGTTATAAAATTCCAATTATAGTATAGATATTATCTTAAATAATTACAACAAAAACTTTAGCTCTAAGAGCATTAAATATTTATCTAATAAATCAACATTAAATTATAGATATGATGTTTTTTAAACATAATATTTGTCTGTCCGCTTGAAAAAAATGTTTTATTATAGTATTATGGTTTTAATCTGTATGAGGAGGAGTTGTTTATGGTTAAGAAAAACCGTGTACTGTCGGAAAATGTTGCCGATGAGATACTTTCCATGATTAATGTGGAGAAAAGATTTCTTCCGGGGTCAAGACTGCCTAATGAAACGGATTTTTCGTCTGAATTAAACGTAAGCAGAACCACATTCAGGGAAGCAGTTAGGATGCTTGTTGACAGAGGTGTTCTTGTTATAAAACGCGGTAACGGCACATTTGTAAACGAAAACTATGACATAAATGATGACTTTGGTATTGTAAGCTGTGCAAAAAAAGGCATTGCCGAAAGAGATTTAAACGAAATACGTCTTTTTATAGAGCCAGAGGCGGCATATCTTGCTGCTATACGTGCTACTGAAAGTGAAATAAAGCGCATGTGTACTTTCTGCGAAAACCTTGATAATGTACTTAAAAACGGAAGCAAATTAGACAGACAGAAGGCAGAGCAGAAATTCCATCTTTCAATAGCCAACTCTGTTCATAATGATTTTATGGACAGGCTTATGCCAGTACTTTTTACTGCTATAGGCCAAACAATGCTTGTATTGTGCAAGGACGATAAATTCTGCCGTGAAGGCGCTGAAGACCATAAGGCTATAATGGAAAGAATAAAAAGACGTGACGCCGATGGTGCCCGTACAATAATGAGATTTCATATATTAAGAGGAATAATGATATTAGAGCAGGAAAAAGAAAAGGGAAATAACTAATTTGTAAAAACACGCTGAAAAACAATTTGTTTTTAACGTGTTTTTTGTTTGCTTTTTTATACAATTTTGAGTTGACAGAAAATGGAAAAACTGTATAATAAAGTCATAGTATTAATTATAAAAAACAGATGTCTTATTATAACTTAAAATACTATGTATTAAATACCTCTTCCCCAATATATTAATTTAATTTTGCCCCACCCACACTCCCTGATTCATATAAGGTTTTGTGTGACAAAAAACCCGGTTTAAAATCGGGTTTTTTTACGTATGCAAATAAATTTTAAATATTTTACTAAATAAAAACAGCAGGCAATAATAAATTAAAACCTGCTGTTAAAATAAAAGAAGGATATAGATAATGCTTATTTTAAGTTATATTGTTTTATTAAATTAAGTTAGAAAAATACATTTTATTAGTCTAAAATTTTTCCGTCAGTGGAAATTGTAACTACACTCCAAGGAATAAATTTTCTACTGTCCATTAATGCTTTTTTAACTGCATTTTCAATTCCGCCACAACATGGAACTTCCATTCTTACTATTTTTACGCTTTTAATATCGTTTTGCTTTATTATTTCTGTAAGCTTTTCGGAATAATCCACCATGTCAAGCTTAGGACAGCCTATAAGTGTTATATGTCCTTTTATAAAATCATTATGGAAAGAGCCATAAGCAAAAGCTGTACAGTCAGCGGCAACAAGAAGCTTACAGCCGTCGAAATAAGGTGCTTTTACAGGGGCCAATTTAATCTGAACAGGCCATTGGCTAAGCTGGCTTTGGCAGGAAGATGTATTTTGGTTTGTACTTGGAATTACATTTTCATTGTGATTTATAACTTTACTCATTGAGCCTGGGCAGGAGTGAAAAGCTGAGGCTTTATGTGCCAAGTGCTCTTTAACTGCTTCCTCGTTGTATAAAGCTGCCTCGCGTTCCTCAAATGATATAGCTCCTGTAGGACAGGCAGGAAGGCAGTCCCCAAGTCCATCACAGTAATCTTCCCTAAGAAGTACGGCTTTTCCATTTACCATTCCTATGGCACCTTCATGGCAGGCATTGGCACATGCGCCGCAGCCGTTACATTTTTCTGTGTCTATTTTAATTATTTTTCTTATCATAAGGAACCTCCGTTATTCGATATTATCAAATGTAATTGCTTTTATGGTTATAGTATAGTAAAATAAATGTAAAGAGTATGTTGCATTTACAACGGAAGTGAATTTTTTTGGATGAATATATTGGAATTATACAAAAAACGCCGCTTTTTAAAACCATGAGCGCTGAAGAAACTAAAAAAGCTGTTGAGTATCTAAACGGCAGAGTGCTGGACTACAAAAAGGGTACTTATATTTTTCAGCGCAATGAAAAAATAAAAAACATAGGCCTTGTTATAAAAGGCGAGGCTCGTGTTGAAAGAGAGGACTATTACGGCAACAGAAGTATTATAGCATCTATCGGTCAGGGGGATATATTCGGCGAGGTTTATGCCTGTTTGGAAAATACAAGCCTTGGAGTGAATGTGATTGCCGTTAAAGACTCAAAAATATTAATGCTTAATATGAATAAAGCAGGGCTTGAAAAAGGATTTAATCAGGAGCTTTATGCTCGTATTATTCAAAACCTTATATCCATACTGGCGTTTAAAGCTTATTCACTTAACAGAAAAATAGAGCACATAACAAAGCGCAGTACAAGGGAAAAACTGCTTTCTTTCTTTTCGGAGCAGGCGGTAATATCCCAAAGCTCAAGCTTTGATATTAATTTTAACCGTCAGGAGCTGGCGGATTACCTGTGTGTAGACAGAAGCGCCATGTCTTTGGAGCTAAGCAAAATGAGTAAGGACGGTATTATTGCGTATAATAAAAATCATTTTGAACTGCTTAAACATTCTTGAAGTTAAATAAATTAATGTTATAATCGACTTAGAGTTAAATAAATTAATGCCGTAACCGTTTTATGGCAAATTATCAAAGAGAGGTGTAATTTATGAAAGAGCTTCTTGTGGTAGTTGACATGCAGAATGATTTTATCAATGGCTCCTTGGGAACAAAAGAGGCACAGGATATAGTAAAACCTGTATGCCAAAAAATAAAGGATTTCCAAGGCGATGTAATTTACACAAGAGATACTCATGGAGAGAATTACCTTAATACCCAAGAGGGTAAGAACCTGCCTGTAATTCACTGCGTTAAAGATACTTACGGCTGGCAGATAAATGATGAGGTTTATTTGGCAGGTGAGGGGAAAACACTTTGTGTTGTGGACAAGCCTGTTTTCGGCAGTGTTGAGCTTTCAGAGATAGCTTCTATAGGCAGATACGAAAAAATTACTCTTATAGGTGTATGCACCGACATTTGTGTTGTGTCAAACGCAATTTTGCTTAAAACAAAGCTTAGAGAAGTGCCTGTAGCTGTAGTTGAGAGCTTATGCGCCGGAGTGACTCCTGAGAGCCATAAAAGCGCTATTGAGACCATGAAAATGTGTCAGGTTATAATTGAATAACCGGCATTTTAATTTTTTTTACAATAAGGGGAGGCATATTTATGAAATTAAAAAGAATTTCAGCAATTTTAGCAGCATCAGTTATTGCATTGTCATTTGCAGGCTGTTCTTCAGGCGGTGATTCATCTGGTTCTGCTTCAGCAGCAGCATCAGGCTCAACAGGTGAAGCAACAGGTGAAAAAACTAAGCTTTATGTTGTAAACTGGAAAGATTATGGCTCAGATGACGCGGAATTTATGAAGGAGTTTGAGGAAACATATAACTGCGAAATAGTAAATACTTATATGTCAAGTGAGGAGGAACTCCTTACTAAGCTTAGAACATCAAAAGCAGGAGAAATTGACGTTTGCCTGCCAAACTGCACAATACTTCCGGCAGCTATTGAAGACGGACTTCTTGAGCAGATAGACACATCAAAACTTGAAAACTTTGACTCACTTTTTGAAAGATTTAAAACACAGGAAGAATGTTTTGACGGTGACAAAATGTATGCAGTGCCTTTTGTTTGGGGCTCAACAGCTATAGCTTACAACACAGAGGATATTACAGAGCCACCTACAAGTATGAGCTGCCTTTTTGATGAGCAGTATGCAGGTAAAATAGCTTTTAGAGATGACTATAACGATGCTGTTATGGCAGCAGCTATAGCTTTAGGTCAGGACCCTAATGCTCCAAGTGACCTTGATGCTATTAAAGAAAAACTTATTGAGCAGAAAGCTCTTAACAGAACATATTGGAAAACAGGCGACGAGTTCTCTAAACTTTTCGCAGGCAAACAGATTTCACTTGGCCTTATGTGGTCAGGTCAGGCAGCAGCTATGAAGCAGGAAGGCGAGCCAATAGCCTTTACAGTACCTGAAGACGGCGCTATAGGTTGGGTTGATAACTGGGCAATTGCTGCAAACAGCCAAAACAAAGAAATGGCTTATAAATTTATTGACTGGATGATAAGCAAAGACTTCCAGTACAACTGGGCAGCATCCGGTGGTCCAGCACCTGTTAATCAGGAAGCAGCCGATGCTATAGACCCTGAGTATGCCGCATCTGCTGCAATGGATGAGGAGTCACTTAACAGACTTTACTTTATGCAGTATAGAACAGACGAAGTTAAAAATACATGGAACGACCTTTGGACAGATGTAAAGGCTGAGTAATTAAAATTTTGATACATAATAAAATATAATTAAAAGCGGAAGAATAAAAGGCAAATGCTTTTTATTTCTTCCGCTTTTTCTATTTTTAACATTTAATTTTCAAATTTTATACATCTTTATGATATAATAACTGAAAATTATATTTGCAGTAACAGCTCAATCATTTATTGCTATGGTAATGGAATAGGCTGTATATTAAAAGCTTTTGTTTTATTATTTACTTGTGCAATTATATGGAATATAAATTTGTAAATAGCTATTTCTTTAAAGGCTTAAAACTTTGAAAATATTTTTACTTTTTTTATACAACAAGCGTATTTTTTAAACGCAAAAGATATACATTCATTTTGCTTTGTGATAATATATATAGCCGCATAGCGTATGATTTTGCGTTTTTTGGTATTTGTGCGGCTTTGATTAACGAGGTTTTATATATGGAAAATACTAATATTAAATTTACACATTTGCATGTTCATACACAATACAGTCTTCTTGATGGCTCGGCTAAAATAGAGCCTCTTATTAAGCGAGTTAAAGATTTAGGCATGGACAGCATAGCCATAACAGACCACGGCGCCATGTATGGGGCTGTTGAGTTTTATAAAGCCGCTGTGGCCGAAGGTATAAAACCTATTATAGGCTGTGAGGTTTATGTTTCGCCTAAAAGCCGTTTTGATAGGGAAACCACATCTGGCGCCAACTATTATCATCTGGTGCTTTTGGCCGAAAATAATGAAGGATATAAAAACCTTGTAAAGCTTGTGTCTTTTGGTTTTACAGAGGGCTTTTACTATAAGCCGAGGGTTGATATAGAGCTTTTAAAAAAATATCATAAAGGCATTATAGCTTCTAGTGCCTGCCTTGCAGGACAAGTGGCAAGGGATATTATAAATGTTTCTTACGAAAGAGCTAAAGAAACAGCATTGATGTATGATGAAATTTTCGGACGAGGAAACTTTTTCCTTGAGCTTCAGGACCACGGCATACGTGAACAAAAAATAGTAAACGAGGCTCTTTTAAAAATAAGTGACGAAACAGGTATACCCCTTATATGCAGTAATGACAGCCATTATATATATAAAGAAGACGCCGAAAGCCATGACGTTCTTCTGTGCATACAGACAGGTAAAACTGTTTATGACGAAAACAGAATGCGTTATGAAGGCGGACAGTTTTATGTTAAAAGCCCGCAGGAGATGTATGAGCTTTTTAAATATGCACCTGAGGCCATTGAAAATACTTATAAAATATCTCAAAGATGCAATGTAGAGTTTAAGTTCCACGACTTAAAACTGCCTAAATTTGACGTTCCTGACGGAAAAACAGTCTCAGAGTATTTAAGAGAGTTGTGTTATGATGGTTTTAAAAAGAGATACCCAAATAACCCGGAAGAACTGCGCCAAAGGCTGGAATACGAGCTGGGCACAATAGAGAAAATGGGTTATGTGGAGTACTTTCTTATAGTTTGGGATTTTATTCATTTTGCTAAGTCACAGGATATAATGGTAGGCCCGGGCAGAGGCTCTGCCGCCGGAAGCATTGTATCATATTGTCTTGACATAACAACAATAGACCCTGTAAAATATAATCTTATTTTTGAAAGATTCCTTAATCCGGAAAGAGTAAGCATGCCTGATATTGACGTTGACTTTTGTTTTGAAAGACGTCAAGAAGTTATTGACTATGTAATTAGAAAATACGGCGATGACCATGTGGCCCAGATTATAACATTCGGTACAATGGCGGCAAGGGCGGCTATTAAAGACGTAGGCAGGGCACTTGCCATGCCTTATGCTGATGTAGACAGAATTTCAAAAATGATACCTACGGAATTGGGTATTACAATAAATAAAGCTCTTACTATGAATCCTGAGCTTAAAGAGCTTTACGATACCGACAGTGATGTGGCAAAGCTCATTGATACAAGCATAAGCCTTGAAGGCCTTCCAAGACATGCTTCTACCCATGCGGCAGGTGTTGTAATTTGCCGTGACCCTGTTGTGGAATATGTTCCCCTTTATTACAGCGATGGTGTTGTATCAACACAGTATACAATGACGCTTCTTGAAGAACTGGGAATTCTTAAAATGGATTTCCTTGGACTTAGAACACTTACCGTTATTCAAAATGCCTGCCGTGAGATAAAAAGAATACACGGTGTTGACATAGATTTACAAAATATGCCGGATAACGACCCTAAGGTTTACGAGCTTATTGCTCAGGGCAAAACAGAAGGCGTTTTTCAGTTAGAAAGTGCCGGAATGAAAGCCTTTATGAAAGAGCTTCAGCCTACAAGGCTTGAAGACCTTATAGCCGGTATTTCTCTTTACCGCCCAGGACCTATGGACTTTATACCTAAATATGTAAAGGGTAAAAAAGGTGCCGGAAGCATAACATATACACACCCGGCATTAAAAGAAATTTTGGAGCCAACATACGGCTGTATAGTTTATCAGGAACAGGTTATGCAGATAGTCCGGGATTTGGCCGGTTACAGCTTAGGCAGAAGCGATTTGGTTCGCCGTGCCATGAGTAAGAAAAAAGCTTCTGTTATGGCGCAGGAGCGTAAAAACTTTGTTTACGGCACAGATGACGGCACTGTTCCGGGATGTGTTAAAAACGGTATTCCAGCAGAAACTGCTGAAAAAATATTCGACGAAATGACGGATTTTGCAAAGTACGCATTTAACAAGAGTCATGCGGCTTGTTACGCCGTTGTAGGCTATCAAACGGCATGGCTTAAAACTTATTATCCTGTTGAGTTTATGGCGGCTTTAATGACAAGCGTTATAGATTTTCCAAACAAAGTAAGCGAATATATCGAAGAATGTCGCAAAATGGGAATTAAGCTTCTGCCGCCGGATATAAACGAAGGCTTTGATAATTTCTCAGTTGATAACGGCGGTATACGTTTTGGCCTTGCGGCAATTAAAAGTGTAGGTAAAAGCCTTATAAATACTATTGTTGCAGAGCGTGAGAAAAACGGAATTTATAAATCACTTACTGACTTTTTAACAAGGCTCAGTGAAAAGGATTTAAACCGCAGGGCTATTGAAAACTTTATTAAAAGTGGCGCCCTTGACTCATTTGGTGCCAAACGAAGCCAGTATATGGCTAATTTTAAGGCTATATTTGACGGCATAACCCAAAGAAAGAAAAACAATATAGACGGCCAAATGAGCCTGTTTTCCATGGGAGAAGAAAGTATTGAAGATACAGAGGATAATTTTGCAGATATGGATGAGTTCCCTGTTTCCGAAATACTTGCTATGGAAAAAGAAGTATTAGGCATTTATATAAGCGGACACCCTCTTTCACAGTATGAAGACATACTTAAACGCAAGGTAAGCGTTACAAGTCACGACTTTATAAAAGGCGATGACGATACATGCGTTGTAGGTGACGGTCAAAAGGTTATACTGGGCGGTATTGTAAATGCCAAAAAAATTAAATATACAAAAAATAACAAAATAATGACTTTTTTAACTGTTGAGGACATGTACGGCAGTGTAGAAACTGTTGTTTTTCCTAACGTATATACTATGTGCCAGAGTTTTATAAATGTTGGTGATGTGGTTGTTGTAAAGGGTAAGGCTGATGTGCCTTCTGACAGTGATGCAAAACTTATAGCTGAGGAAATTCGACCTTTAACTGATGATGACAACGATGAAAGCGTAGAAATAACTGTTCCGGATAAATTATATTTAAAAGCAGAAAGCATGGAAGTATTTGCCAAGGTTATTAAGCTTTTAAAGGAATTTCCGGGGGAAATACCGGTAATAATTAAAATAGAAGAAACCGGACAGGTAATGAAGGCTTCTAAAGATTGTTTTATATCAGAAGACGAAATGCTTTTAGACGGATTAAAGCTTATGCTTGGTGAGCCTAATGTAATAATGAGATATAAAAAAAGTAATATATCTGATAAAATATAACGGCTTTGGGCATAATGATTTTATAAAACGAATATTTAATACTTTTTATAAATTTGATAAAACCATAAATTTTATATTAGGAGGCTTATATGAAGCGAACCAAAATTGTATGTACTCTCGGACCTACAACTAATACCGAGGAAAAGGTAAGAGAGCTTATAGAAAAAGGCATGGATGCCGCAAGAATTAATTTTTCCCACGGTGATTACGAATCTCGTACCGTTCTTATAAATGCTGTTAAAAAAGTACGTCAGGAAATGAATGTGCCTATACCTCTTATACTGGACACAAAAGGCCCTGAGATTAGAATAAAAAAATTCAAAGATAATAAAAAAGTCTATCTTGAATCAGGCAGCAGGTTTATACTCACAACAAGAGAAGTGGAAGGCAATGAAAGTATGGTAAGCGTTACATACCAAAACCTTCCATTAGAGCTTGAAAAAGGCAGCAGAGTTCTCCTTGATGATGGTCTTGTAGAGCTTAAAGTATTAAAAATTGAAGATAATGATATTGAGTGTGAAGTTATAAACGGCGGATTTTTAAGCTCAAATAAAGGTGTAAATATCCCGGATGTATATATTAATTTACCTATACTTACACAAAGGGATATTGATGACCTTATATTCGGTATTAAAATGGGCTTTGATTACGTAGCGGCTTCTTTTATACGTTCAGCAGGTGATGTTCTTAAAATACGCCGTGTGCTTGAAGAAAACGGCGGTAAAGATATATTTATAATTTCTAAAATAGAAAACCGTGAAGGTGTTAAAAACATAGACGATATTTTGGCTGTTTCAGACGGAATAATGGTTGCCAGAGGCGATTTAGGCGTTGAAATACCTATTGACGAGGTACCGCTTGTGCAGAAGGAGCTTATTAAAAAGGCAAATGACGCATGCAAGCCTGTTATTACAGCAACACAAATGCTGGAGTCTATGGTTTCTAACCCAAGGCCTACAAGGGCTGAAGCCAGTGATGTGGCTAATGCCATATTTGACGGCAGTGACGCTATAATGCTTTCTGGCGAAACAGCGCAAGGCAACTATCCGGCAGAAGCTGTTGAGATAATGGCTAAAATAGCCGAAACAACTGAAAACAGCATTGACTATACTCATAAATTAAGAAGTAATTTTAACGGAATGCACCGCAACATGACAAATGCTATAAGCTATGCGGCATGTGCTACAGCAGCAGAGCTTAATACAAGCTGTATAGCAACTGTTACAAAGTCAGGCCTTACAGCAAGAATGATAGCTAAATATAAACCTGTATGCCCTATAGCTGCCAGCAGTTCTTCCGAAAGGGTTTGGCGACAGCTTAATCTTGTTTGGGGCTGTAAACCAGTACTTGAAAAAGAAATAGTAGATAACAACAAGGTATTTGACCTTGCTTTAAGTACAGCCGTTAAAAGTGGCCTTGCACAAAACGGCGATACTGTTGTTATAGCCATAGGCGTGCCGGTTGGTGTTTCAGGCTCTACAAACACAATGCGTGTTGATATTGTAGGCAATGTTATATGCAAAGGAAAAGGTGTAGGCGACAAAAGAATATCAGGAAAGGCCGATGTTATAAAATTCGCAGGTGAAGCCGAAAAAAAGTTTAAAACAGGGGATATACTGGTAACAAGCAAAACGGATAACTCCATACTGCCGTATATAAAGCGTGCCAGTGCCCTTGTAATAGGCCCTATGGATAATGGACAGAATGCTTATGCAGAGCTAATAGGCAATATACTAGATATTCCTGTTGTTATGTGTGGTGTAAACGTTACAGACCTTATTAAAGACGAAACACTTATAACTGTAGATGGCAAAAAAGGCTTTGTGTATTTCGGTATACCTGATGAGGACAAGGCTGAATAAAAATAATAAACAAAATTTAAGGCGTTTGGAATTTATATTCAGACGCCTTTTTTGTTGTGTATGTTAGTTTTTTAAATAAAAAATGACGAAATTTATTTTATTGGGAAATATTTTTTTCATTTTTGTATTGCCTCAAATGTGCATTAAGATTTATTATATAACTAAGGATTTTAATTCTAACACATGAAAGGATTGATTAATATGGCACTTATGACAGGCGAACAGTATATTGAAAGCATTAAAAAAATAAAAATGAGAATATATATGTTTGGCAAGGAATATGAAACGGCTGTTGGAAATCCAATTTTACAGCCATCACTTAATTCCGTAAGAATGACTTACGATTTGGCCAATAATCCAAGATATGCTGATTTAATGACGGCAAAAAGCCATTTAACAGGCGAAACTATAAACCGTTTTACACATATACATCAAAACCCTGACGATTTGGTTAAAAAGGTTAAAATGCAAAGGCTCTGCGGACAAAAAACAGCAGCTTGTTTCCAAAGATGTGTAGGACTTGACGCCATAAATGCAGTTTACAGCACAACTTTTGAGATAGATAAAAAATACGGCACTGACTATCACGAGAAATTTAAAAAATATGTTCAGTACTGTCAGGAAAAAGACCTTACAATAGATGGTGCTATGACAGACCCTAAAGGTGACAGGGGCCTTTCCCCGAGCAAACAAGCAGACCCTGACCTTTATTTAAGAGTGGTTGAAAGACGTCCTGACGGTATAGTTGTAAGGGGTGCAAAAGCGCATCAAACAGGCATTTGTAATTCCCATGAGGTACTTGTTATGCCTACTGTAGCTATGGGCCCTGACGATAAGGACTATGCACTTTCTTTTGCTGTTCCCCTTGATGCTGAAGGACTTTTTATGATTGTAGGCCGTCAAAGCTGTGATACAAGAAAGCTTGAAGGCTCAAAGCTTGATGTAGGAAACAGAGCTTTTGGCGGAGTAGAAGCTCTTACTGTATTTGACAATGTATTTGTTCCAAACAACAGAATATTTATGAATGGTGAAACAGAGTTCTGTTCAATGCTGGTAGAAAGATTTGCTGGATACCATAGACAAAGCTACGGTGGCTGTAAAGTAGGTGTTGGCGATGTGCTTATAGGTGCTGCGGCTGTTGCGGCCGAAATAAACGGTGTACCTAAGGCAAGTCATATTAAAGATAAGCTTATAGAAATGATTCATCTTAACGAAACACTTTACTCCTGCGGAATTGCATGCTCATGCGAAGGTGTTATGACAGAGTCTGGAAACTGCCTTATAGATTTACTTTTAGCCAATGTATGCAAGCAGAATGTAACAAGACTGCCTTATGAAATAGCCCGTCTTGCTCAGGACATAGCCGGCGGTCTTATGGTAACGGCTCCTTCGGAAGTAGATATTGATAACCCTGTAACTGGACCTTACATAGCTAAATATTTTAAAGGTATTTCCGGTGTATCTGCAAAAGACAGAATACGCATTATGCGCCTTATAGAAAACCTTACATTGGGAACAGCGGCCGTTGGATACCTCACAGAATCAATGCACGGAGCAGGAAGCCCACAGGCACAGAGAATTATGATTTCTCGCCAGGGCGATTTGGAGAGCAAAAAGAAAATGGCTAAGGCTATAGCCCATTTTGGTGAAAATGATGAGTAATAATTTAAACGATATAGAAAGTTTTGTAGAAAAAAATATACGGCCATATTTAATAAGCCATGGCGGAGATGTGAAAATAGTAAGTTTGGATAACAACACACTTCGTGTAAAACTTATGGGGCAGTGTATGACTTGTCCGGCGGCAGCAAGCACTTTTGAGGATAGTATAAAAAATGTGCTTTTGTCAGAGTTTAAGGATTTAAAAGATGTAATTCTTGTAAATGATGTGCCGGATGATATGCTGGATATGGCTTTAAAAATACTTAACCACAAAATATAATCAAAAAATGCTGCCTGTGTTTTAAGCTAAAAATTAGCTTTTACGGGGCAGCTAATTTTGATTTTTTTGTCATAATTAGTGTTAACAAATTATTTACACTATATCCATTTTGGATACATAATTTAATGGCATAATACAAAACATAGAAGCAAACATAACCCCTTAAAATTACAAACCCTAATAAAAAAATTGCATTAAAACCCCTTCTAAAAATAAAAATACCGGCTCTAAAGCCGGTATTTTTATTTGCTATAATTTTAAATATACAAAAACAAAATTAAGAGCTAAGATTTAAATATATTTTACTATGTTGAATATATTCAGTGCTATAAGTGAAATTAAAAGAAGAATAAAAAGCTTGTCTACAGTTTTTGAGCTTACTTTATTATTTACAAACCTTCCGCACTCACTGCCTAAAATGGCGCCTAATATCATTCCTATAAGTATTAAAACATTAAATGAAGGTATATTTTTTGACGCAACTGTTTGTATAAAGCTGGCTATCTGTGAAAAAAGTATTATATAAAGCGAGTTTATAACAGCTACCTTTGACGGCATAGAGAACAAAAACAGCAGTACAGCCATATTCATAGGTCCGCTTCCGCCGCTTAAGAATGCTGAAATTATGCCTAAAACAAAGCCTACAATTACGCAAAGGGCTTTATTTTTTATATTGTATGTGTGAACTTTACTTTTAAAAACAGTAAATATTAGTACAGGTATAAGCATAGATAGCAGTATTGCCGCCTGAACCATAGCCGACATATCAGCAGAAGGCAAAAGAGAGATTAAAGCCGTAAATATTTTTTTACCGGCAATTCCGCCTATACATGAGCCTATGGCTAAAGGTGTGCTTATGGATAAATCCATTTGCACATCTTTTTTAACTATGGCTTTTGAAACGGAGTAGGCCGTCATAACAAGAACGGTACAGCTTGATAAAAAGTTAATAACCTGAGGGCTTACAAGGCCAAAAGCGTCTAATACAGGTTTTATTATTACTCCGCCCCCAAGGCCGCATATACGGCCTATAACGCAGGCTCCAAAACTTACTAAAATAAATATTATATACATTTTTATCTCCAATGCTAATTATGTTATATTAAGTTAAAATAAAGGGCATCGGTAAAAGCCGACACCCTTTAAGAGTGTTTTTAAATTTCTGTATGTTCGCTTTCAGAAGGCATTGACCAGCCGTGGTGGTTTGTATGCAGAAGTTCTTCGGCTTTTTCAGAAAGCGGTGTTTCAAGGTAATTTTTATAAAGATTTGCAATTACAGGGTTTTCGTGAGAATAACGGATTTGTGAATTTTTATCAAGTGTATAAAGCTCATTTCCTCTAACGGCATAAAGCTCGCTGCCTTCGTGTATAGGCTGACCACCGCCGCCGGAACAGCCGCCAGGACAGGCCATTATTTCTACAAAGTCAAAATGCTCTTTGCCGCTTCTTATTGATTTAATAAGCTTTCTGGCATTGCCAAGGCCGCTGGCAACAGCAATACTTAAATCTTTTTGGCCTAATTTAAAGACTGCCTTTTTAATTCCGCTTTCTATACGTACATCTTTAAACATGTCAGGCTCAGGGTTATGGCCTTCTACAATAAAATACGCCGTTCTTAAAGCTGCTTCCATAACTCCGCCTGTTGTGCCGAATATTACTCCGGCGCCGCTGCTTGTTTCTATAGGATAATCAAAAGGCATATCGCTTAAGCTTTCAACATTAATGTGCTCAGCTCTTATTATTTTAACAAGTTCTCGGGTTGTAAGAACCAAATCTACATCGCGGCCTGTTTTGGCATCGTCCATAGTAGGCAGTGAAGCTTCTTTCTTTTTGGCTACACATGGCATAATTGAAACAAAAAACAACTTTTCAGCAGGTATACCCATTATTTTAGCATAGTATGTTTTAAGTATAGCGCCGAACATCTGCTGAGGTGACTTGGCTGTTGAAAGACAGTCCACCATATCTGGGTATTGAGACTTTATAAAACGCACCCATGCCGGACAGCAGGAAGTAAAAAGAGGGTACTTGTTTTGGCCTTGGGCAATACGTTTAAGAAGCTCACTGCCTTCTTCCATAATAGTGAGGTCGGCAGAAAAGTCAGTATCAAAAACATAGTCAACTCCCATTCGCTTAAGAGCAGCTGTTATTGTGCCTACAGTTGCTTTTTCGCGTTCGAGACCTAATTCTTCACCCCAAGATGCTCTAACGGCAGGGGCTATTTGGGCTACAACAACTTTATCTTTATCAGCTAAAGCTTCGAAAAATTTGTCTGTATCGTCCCGGCAGTAAAGAGCGCCTACAGGACAGTGGGTTATGCACTGACCGCAAATTGAGCAGTCGGAATCCATAATACGCCTGTTTTGTGCCACATCTACTGTTGTTCGGGAGCCTGTGCCGTCTACATCCCAAATATGAAGGCTCTGAACTTTATCACAAATTTGTATACATCTCATACATTTTATACACTTTGACGCATCGCGTTTAAGTATGGCTCTTGGACTCCAATTCTTTTTAGGGATTATTTTTTCGTAGGCTGTTTCGTATATTCCCAAATCGTTGGCAACTTTTTGAAGTGCGCAGTTGCCGCTTCTGTAGCAGTAAGCGCAGTTTGTGTTGTGCTGGGATAATATAAGTTCTACATTTACCCTTCTGGCTTCTCGTACTTTAGGGCTGTTGGTGTATACATTCATTCCTTCACGCACAAGGTTATTGCAAGATGATATAAGCCTGTCCATGCCTTCTATTTCAACTATGCAGACACGGCATGCGGCTATTTCGTTAATATCTTTAAGATAGCAGAGGGTAGGTATGTTTATACCGGCGGCCTTGGCGGCTTCCAGTATAGTGGTGTTTTCGCTTACCTCAACAGGTATGTTGTCTATTGTAAGTTTTACCATTTCTCAATTCTACCTCCTTTGAATATGCCGTATCCGTAATGGTCGCATCTTAAACAGCGGCTGGACTCCAACAGGGCTTCTTCTTGGGTAAGACCTGTTTCTATTAAATTAAAGTCGCTGTTTCGCTCTCCGGCACTGCGTTCTTTGGTGTTCATTCTTCCGCAGGCAGGCTTAACATTAAGCCGCGGAAGCGGTACATCCACATCAGTTGAAATTATATGGTTAAAGCCAAGGTATTCGTCTATATTGGCTGCCGCAACTTTTCCGGCTGCTATAGCTCTTATAACTGTTGCCGGGCCTGTTACACAGTCTCCGCCGGCAAATATTCCGTCTATATTTGTAACCTCATTGCTGGCAAGGGTGTCTATAACTCCACGTTTTACTTTAACGCCGAATTCTTCAAAAGGCTGTATTTCTATTCCTTGGCCTACGGCAGCTATTACTATATCGCAGGCAAGGCGTATAGGCGCAGCATTGGCGTTTACCGGTTTTGGACGGCCTGATTTATCTATTTCACCGGCTAACTGCGGCTGAACCCAAATAGATGTTACATTACCGTCTTCATCGCCGGAAATTTTAACAGGTGCCTGAAGGCAGAGTATGTCACAGCCTTCTGACTCAGCACCTTCAACTTCTTCCGGAAGGGCTGTCATATCAACCCGGCGCCTGCGATAAACACAAGTTACACTTTCGGCTCCTAAACGCTTGGCGCTTCTTGTGCAGTCCATAGCTACATTTCCGCCGCCTACTACTACAACACGTTTTTTTGTAAAGTCCGGAAGTGTGTTGTCGCCTATGGAACGGAGCATTTCAACGGCTGAAATTACGCCGCGTTTATCCTCACCGTCTATGCCTATTTTTTTGTCGTTATGGGCGCCTATGGCAATATATATACAGTCAAAATCGTCGTTAAGCTGAGGTATTGTAATGTCTTTGCCTATTTCAACGCCTGTGTGCACTTTAACACCCGTTGAAAGTATACATTCTATGTCTTCCTGAAGGCGTTCTCTTGGAAGGCGATAGCTTGGTATGCCGTAACGGAGCATTCCGCCTAATTTATCGCGCTTTTCAAATACTTCAACACTGTGGCCCATAAGTGAAAGGTAGTATGCAGCACTAAGTCCGCTTGGACCTCCGCCTATAATGGCTACTTTTTTGCCTGTAGATGCGGCTTTTTCAGGAGAAGGGACAATGCCGGCATGGTCTACGGCATAGCGTTTTAAAGCGCGGATATTAATAGAATCGTCTATCATGTTTCTACGGCAGCGCGCTTCACAAGGGTGCTCACATACAAATGCGCATGAAACCGGGAAAGGATTATCTTTTCTTATAAGCCTTACGGCATCGGCACAGCGTCCGTCATTTACAAGGGCTATGTAACCTGGTATGTCAACTCCGGCAGGGCAGAGCGAAACACAAGGAACAGGCTGATAAATGTTAAACCTACAGCGCTTATTTTCTATATGTTCTATGTAATCGTCTCTAAAGCCAACAACACCTTTAAGTACCATGTTTGCGGCTTCATAGCCTATGGCGCAGTCGGCTGTATTTTTAATAACACGGGCTGTTTTTTCTATTATGTCTATATGTTCCATTGTTGCGTTGCCATCTAAAACATCATCCATAAGTTTTGAAAGCTGTGTAAGACCAACACGGCATGGAACGCACTTTCCGCAGGTTTGAGCATGACACATTTTCAAAAAAGCATTTGAAATGTCAATAGGGCATATACCCGGCGGGCTGGCTGTTATTCTTCGTTCTATGTCCTTATAAAGGTTTTCGACTACGGTTTGGGCGTAATCTGGTGTTATAATACTAAGTCGGCTCAAAAGACAATCCCCCTTACTTATATATTTTAAACAACTATATTGTTATAAAAATTATACATCTTTTTTATTCTCATTACTATTACTTTTTGTTATGAATTTGTCATTATTTAATGGAATATATAATTTTACAAATCAAAATTTAGGTATTTATATGTATTTTTTTAAAATAAAACCGGCACAGTGTTGGCTGTACCGGTTTGAAATACAGATTGTTTTAAAAATATCAATCTTGGTCATTTGTTTTAATATAGCTTGAGCCGTCAAGAGGTATAAGAACTTGTATAAACGGCTCTCCGTTTACAAGGCCTACCATATAAGATGTGTAAATATAGCCGTTTTTAAGCACCATGTTAGGGTGAGATATAACACGTTCGTTGTTGTCAGCTCTTTCAACTTTCATGGTGTGTTTGCCATCGCTTAATTTAAGGTAGTCTGTAACTTCCAAATACTGAAGGTCGTAAACAACAGGAACGTCGTCTATAAATATATTAAGGCCAGGGCTGTCAGGGGAAAGGTTAGCAAAGCGCATATAAGCATTTGAAGCGCTGTCTTCAAGGTATTTATCCTCAAAAACTTCAAGCTCTACATTATTAATTGTGCCTATAGCCGCTGCTGTGTAAATTTTGTCAGGCTCTGTTTTTATTCTTATATCTAAAAGCTGCTCTGTGTGGTTTCCGGCAGGATAAATCTGCACGTTATAAACGCCGCTTTTAGCTGGAATATACTCTGTAAAATCTTCGTATTTAAGGTTTTTAACTACAAGCTTTCTGTTAACGTATATATCAATTACTATTTCTGGTTGGTTTGGTATAGCGTTTAAAAAACGGATGTATGACATTTCAGGCTTTACTGGCTCCTTATCCGGTGTTGAGCCGTCTGGGCAGGTGCAGTTTGGATAATACATATTTTTTATACCTCCTTTTCTTTTCTAAGTATATGAGCGCAAAACCAAAATATTGCAGGTACAAAAAATAAAATATATTTATTTTGATATTAAAAAAGGCGCTTTGTTTAAATAAAGCGCCAAAATAAAAAATCAGTTTTCTTTTTTGAAATTAATTTCTATTATTTCTGGTGTGTTAAAAAGCCGAAACGGTACTTTTGTAAGGCCAATACCGCTGCTTACATATAAATTAATTGATACATCTGTATGTATTTCTTCTTGAGTGTAAAGGCCTTTTCTAAAACCGCCAGAGCCTGGAGGAAGTATTTTATCTGTTAAAAACGGAATATAAACTTGTCCGCCATGGGTATGGCCTGTTAACATAAAGTTATCGCTGTGGCTTTGTATATATTTGGCTGTTTCAGGTTCATGGGCGGCTATTATATTAAAGTAATCGCTTTTTAGTGTATAAAGCTCTTGCTCTGTGTATGACATCATAATGTCATCAAAGCCTACAATTTTTATATTATACTCATCAATATAAACGCTTTCGTCACACAAAACTGTAAAGCCGCAGGAAGACATAAAGTCATCATACATACGTACAGCGCCGCCGCCAATGTCATGGTTTCCAAAAACGGCAAATTTTCCATTTTTAGCAGTAATTGATGAAAGGGCAGAAGACAGTTTGTCAAAATCCATATTTTCTCTGTCTCGAGCGTAATTATCCAGCAAATCACCGCCGAATATTACAATATCCGGATTAAGGGAATTAATTTTGTCGGATATTTTCTGGGCGTTATCAACGCTGTAAAGCTCTCCAAAATGTGTATCGGTAAAAAATACAGCCTTAAAATCCTTAATATCTTTTTGGGTAGAGATATTAAGTGTTTTAACAGTAAGATTGTTTGGTTCTATGTATTTTGAATAAGCATAAATTGCTGCTAATATTAATATGGCAGTTAAAATAAGTTTAAACAGTTTTTTCATTAATTTCTCCGTATATATTCAGCTTAATGTTTAACTAAAATTGGTATTTAAAACGGCTCAGACCTTAATAAAAAGGAATGAGCCGCAAGAGGTTTTAAGCGAAATTGTCGTATATTGTTTTTACCGCCGGGTTATGTATTAATATGTTTCCGTGTTCCATTAAATAATACTTGGTCAGCACGTTAGAGGCATATCTGTTTCCGTATTCGTTAAGCACAAACTCCATTGTTTCGTCGTTTTCTTTTTTGTCGCTTTGCAGAAGAAGAAAATATTTATGGTTATATTTATAAAGCTCGCTAAAGCCGGTAAATTTTTCTGCTATGCGTACAGAAGCGTCTATAGCGTTATCAAGGCAGAGGAAAGAATATATAATTATGTTTTCCTCAGAAGCAGGCTCGTTTTTAAGTGCCGCAACGCCTTTTTTCTTATATCGTCTTAAATCTTTATTCTGTGATATAAGTGCCATATTATCTTTTTGTGAGTTTTTATCCGGAAGTTTGGTAACTATAATCATAAGTCCGTCTACAGAAATAGGCGTAGCCTCAACCATAAGAGGTGTGTTGTCAACCTCGAAACCGCACTGGCTGAAGGCCTTTTCCATAAGACCCCTAAACAGGTCTTGAGTTTTGTCGGAAGGCTTGATAAGTTCCTCCAGCTTAAGATTGTTTTCTTTAAGGTCAGCGCTTGTAAGTATAAGTTTTATCTGGTTTTCGCTTATCTTTTCTACTTTCATGTTATCACTTCCAATCTATTGTATGATGTAAGTATAATTAAAAAATGTGGTTATGTAAAGAGGGTATTGCTGTATGAAATGTAATTGTTATTAAAAATATGTATAAAAAAGTTAAATTACGACGCTTTATACTGTAAAAAACCATTTTAAAGCCATATACGTAAAAAAATTACTTATAAATTAAATATAACGTATTTTTAATACTAAATCTATTGAAATATTATCTGTTTGGATTTATAATAATATAAAAAGGAGGGGTTCATCAATGGATAAAAAAGCTCTTATGTTAAGACCTGTTGACACTGTGGCAACTGTTGTTGAGGATGTTGAAAAAGGCGACAAAGTTTGTTACGTTAAAGACGGCGCCGAAATGTCGGTAATAGCTAAAGAAAGCATACCGGCATATCACAAAATAGCGCTTAAAAGCATGAAAAAAGATGAGCATGTTATTAAGTATGGCCAGATTATAGGCGGTATGACATCTGATGCCGACGAAGGATGCTGGATTAGTCATAAAAACATTATGTCACTTCCAAGAAATTATGAGGACGAGCTGTAATTTTACTGATTAAAGGAGGAAACACAATATGAATTTTATGGGATATAGAAGGCCTGACGGCAAAGCAGGCATAAGAAACAAAGTTCTTATTCTGCCGACTTGTGTTTGTTCAAGCGAAACATGCAGAATTGTAGCCGACCAAGTGGAAGGTGCTGTGTATGTAAGCAATCAGGCAGGCTGCTCTGAGGTAGAGCAGAATCTTAAAATTTGTTATGATATGTATTCAGGTTTTGCAGCTAACCCTAATATATATGCTACTGTTCTTGTAGGCCTTGGCTGCGAAGGATGTACCCCTGATAAAATGGCCGATGCTATAAGAGCAAAAACAAATAAACCTTTAGAGGTTGTTGTTATTCAGGACGAAGGCGGTACAGTAAACGCTATTAATAAAGCTGTTAAGGCAGCAAGAAAGTTTGTTCAGGAAGCTTCACTTGTTAAAAAAGAGGAAATTCCTTTAAGCGAGCTTTTTATTGGCCTTGAGTGCGGCGGCAGCGATGCTACAAGCGGACTTGCAGCTAACCCTGTTGTAGGAAAAGTAAGTGATATGGTTGTAGATAACGGCGGTTCTGCTGTTATGAGCGAAACAACTGAGTTTATAGGCGCTGAGCATATACTTGCAAAAAGAGCTGCTACACCTGAAATTAAAAAACAGATTATAGGCATTTGCAAAGACCTTGAAGAGCATTTGGCAAATGTAAACCAGAATTTAAGAACAGGCCAGCCTACACCAGGAAACAAAGAAGGCGGCATTTCAACTATAGAAGAAAAATCTCTTGGCTGTATTTATAAAGGTGGTACAAGACCTATTATGGAAGTTCTTGAATACGCTCAGATGCCTACTAAAAAAGGCGCTCTTATTATGGATACACCAGGTTTTGATGTGGCTTCTGTTACAGCTATGGTTGCCGGCGGCTGCCAGCTTATAATATTTACAACAGGCCGCGGAACACCTACAGGAAACATAATTGCTCCTGTAATTAAAGTAACAGGAAACGCTAAAACATACGCTAACATGAAAGACAATATCGATTTTGATGCCAGCGTTGTTTTAACAGGCGAAAAGACTATTGACCAAAGAGGCGAAGAGCTTTTTAACGAAATGTTGGAAGTTGCTAACGGAAAGGTTACAAAGGCTGAAGCTTTTGGCTTTAACGAGTGCTCTATGCAGAGAATATGCAAATTTATATAATGTTTGTGCGCAATATTTTAACTGTAATTTAATTAAGGCGAAAACATTAATTAATAATAAAAAATAAATGGATTTTTAATTTGTGATACGCCATAAACCCATGTTTTTAAAGCTTTTAGCTGAATTTAAAACATGGGTTTACTGCTATTTTGATGCATAAAGCTACATTGACACATATTACCCTTTGGAATATAATGTTGGTTATAAATAACAAATTATACGGCTTTATACGTTCTTTTGTGGATAAAATTGTATATTTCACACATGTATTAAGCTTGTCCTATAATCAAAAAGCAACCTGAAGGGGGATAATTTATGCACAAGTGTGTTGTAATTGCTGACGACCTTACCGGCGGAAACGCCACCGGCGTTATGATAAGTGGGTACGGTTATGATACATACTCTATTGTTAATATGGAAGGCCTTGACCCTAACAATATGCCGGAGTGTGACTGTATTGTTTACCCTACAAACAGCCGTCAAGTTAATTCCGACACGGCGTACAAGCTGGTTTATAACGCCACAAAGTTCTTTATGAACGAGAATATATCAGTATATTCAAAAAGAATAGACTCAACTTTAAGAGGAAATTTAGGCAGCGAAACTGACGCAATGCTGGATGCTTTAGATAATGACGCCATAGCTATGGTTGTGCCGTGCTTCCCACAGGCAAACAGGGTTATTATAGGCGGCTATGTGCTTGTTAACGGTGTGCCACTGCATAAAACCGAAGCCGCAGCTGACCCTTTGGCATCTATTAATACTCCGCTTCCGTCACTGCTTTTTAGAAAGCAGAGCAAATACGATATCGGCTCCATTATGGTAGACGATATGATGTATGGTGTTGATTACATATCAGATAAAATTAAGCTTTACAAAAAGGAAGGCAAAAGAATTATAATATTCGACAGCCTTACTCAGGATGATATGGATTTGGTTGCAGAGGCTGTTATTAAAAGCGGTGTAAACTTTATTACTGTTGACCCTGGAATATTTACAGCTACAGTAGTAAGCAAACTGGTACCAAGTACAAAGGCTAAAAAGAGCCACAATAAGGTTTTGGCTATAATAGGTACAACAAATGCTGTAGCAAGAGGTCAGTTGGAAGAATTTTTGCAGACACAGCCAAAAACACTTAATATTTATGCTGAAACAGAAGAATTTTTAAGAAGTCCAGAAAGGCGTGAGGCCGAAATTGCCCGCCTTGCTAACGAAATACTCTATAAATGCGACGACTACGAGATGTGTTCTGTAGTAGGCGATGGTATATTCCCAGCTAAACGAATTTCATTTAAAACATATATGGAATATTACAATACATCAGCTGAAGGGGTATCAAGAATTATAAACGACGCTTTTGCGGAAGTTGCAGAAAAAATTCTTCGCGGTGACAGGTCATTTAAAGGTCTTTATACATCCGGCGGAGATATAACTGTTGCTGTATGTAAAAGACTTAATGTAGCTGGTCTTAAACTGGTAGAAGATGTTGCGCCTTTGGCAGCTCACGGCGAAATGCTTTCAGGTGAGTTTGACGGACTTAAAATAGTTACAAAAGGCGGAATGGTTGGCGACCGCTACGCCATGAAAACATGCATGAATTATCTGTTAAGAAAAATAAATAACTGAAAATTTGGAGGAATTAATAATGAAACCTTTAGTAGCCATACCAATAGGAGATGTTGCCGGAGTAGGCCCTGAAATTACAGTTAAGGCTTTAGCCCTTAAAGAAATATTTGACGCTGCAAGATGTGTTGTTGTAGGCGACAAAAAAATAATAGAAAATGCCGTTAAAATTACAGGTACAAATCTTAGAGTTAATGTAATAGATGAGCCTGAAAACGGGGATTATTCAGAAGGTGTTGTTAATGTTATAGACCTTAACAACATAGATATGGATAAGTTTGAGTTTGGAAAGGTACAGGGAATGTGCGGCAAGGCGGCTTATGAATACATTGAAAAATCCGTTCAGCTTGCCAATGACAGAAAAGTAGACGCCGTTGCCACAACACCAATTAACAAAGAGGCATTAAGAGCAGGCGGCATTAATTTTATAGGACACACAGAAATTTTCGGTGCTCTTACAAATACACCAGACCCTCTTACAATGTTTGAGGTTAGAGGCTTAAGAGTATTTTTCCTTACAAGGCATGTATCATTAAGACAGGCTTGTGATATGATTAAAAAAGACAGAATTATAGATTACGTTGTTCGTTGTACTGAGGCTTTAAAACGCCTTGGTGTAACAGAAGGCACAATGGCTATAGCCGGACTTAACCCTCACAGTGGTGAGCATGGTCTTTTTGGCAATGAAGAAGTTGAAGAGGTTATGCCTGCAATAGAGGAACTTAAGAAAATGGGCTACGATGTAGCTGGTCCTATAGGTGCGGACTCTGTTTTCCATCTTGCACTTAAAGGCAAATTCAACAGTGTTTTAAGCCTTTACCACGACCAGGGACATATTGCTACAAAAACTTTGGACTTTGAACGTACAATAGCTATTACAGGCGGTATGCCTATACTCCGTACATCTGTAGACCACGGAACAGCATTTGATATTGCCGGAAAGAATATTGTAAGCGAAGTAAGCATGGCCGAGGCTATACTTCTTGCTGCTAAGTATTCCCCTAATTTCGCAAAATAACAGTTGATTAAATTAAAAAATACCCTTATACTGTTAAAAGTATAGGGTATTTTTTTTACTCTGATTATAATAAACAAAACGCTTAAAAGTGGCAATTTTGGAGGGATAGACATGGAAATTAAATTCGCAGACAGAATGGACAGCTTTAAAGAGGGTATATTTACTACGCTGGCCAATATTAAAAAAGAAAGGTTAAAAGAGAATAAGCCTGTTTTTGACCTTTCAGTAGGAACACCAGACTTTTTGCCTGAAAAGCATGTAGTTGACGCCCTTGTAGAAGCCGCCAAAATTCCTGAGAATTTTAAATACGCTATTACAGACAAAGACGAAATGCTTGAGGCCGTACAGGTTTGGTATAAAAGAAGATATAATGTAGAGCTTGAAAAAGACGAGATAATGTCCCTTTATGGCTCGCAGGAAGGTATAAGCCGTGTTGCCCTTACAATATGCAATGTTGGGGATACTGTTCTTGTGCCAAACCCAGGATACCCTGTTTTTTCTATAGGCCCTATGCTTAATGACGCAAATATTGAGTATTATGAGCTTAAAGAAGAAAACGGTTATCTTATAGATTTTAACTCTATACCGGAAGATGTGGCAAGAAAGGCCAAAGCTATTGTTGTATCATATCCGGCAAACCCTATATGCCGTTTGGCACCAGTAAGCTTTTACGAGGAGCTTGTGGCATGGGCTAAAAAATATAATGTAATTGTTCTTCACGACAATGCTTATTCAGAGCTTGTTTATGACGGTAAAAAAGGAATTTCTTTCCTTTCAATAGAAGGCGCTAAAGATGTAGGTATTGAGTTTAACTCACTTTCTAAAACATATAACCTTACAGGCGCAAGAATTTCCTTTGCTTTAGGCAACAAAAAGATTATAAGTGAGTTTAAAAAACTCCGTTCACAGATTGATTACGGTATTTTTATACCTGTACAGAAAGCGGCTGTTGCAGCTCTTTTAGGCCCACAGGACAGCGTTGAAAGAAACAGAGCAGAGTATGAGCGCCGCAGAAACGCTTTAAGAGATGGTCTTGAAAGCATAGGCTGGAAAGGCCTTGTATCAGAAGGTACAATGTTTGCATGGGCTCCGCTTCCAGAAGGATACACAAATTCAAACGATTTTGTTCTTGAGCTTATAGATAAAGCCGGTGTATTCTGTGTTCCGGGCAGTGTTTTCGGCAGTCTTGGTGAAGGCTATGTTCGTGTAGCTCTTGTTCAGGACGTTGAAGGCATGAAAAAAGTTGTTGAGTCAATTAAAAACAGCGGCATAATCAAGAAATAACGTATTAAAGTTTTTAATTCAAAATAAAAGTACGAAATTCTTATAAAAAGAGCTTCGTACTTTTTATTTTTGACTTATTAATTATTTTTCAGTATTGAACACAAGTTGCGTATTATGCCGGCAGTTAAGCCCCAAATAACATTTCCTTCATATTCATAAAAATATTCCACCATTTTAGGTTTTGACCATTGGTAGTTCTTTCCGCCGAATATTTTATTAAAAGGAAAATCTTCCGGGAAATCATAAAGCATGTTTATTGTATATTTTTCAGGCTCTGTTTCCATAAAGAATTTAAGGGGAACAGCTATTACTTTTTCTACCTCACTTCGGCTTATGGTTATATTTTTAACTGCCTCAGGTGTTATTTTTGCGGCTATTGGTATTATGTAAAGGCCAAAAGCTGAAACTATAAAGTCAAGTCGGCCAAGTATATCAATATCTTTTTCCTGTATTCCTATTTCCTCGAATGTTTCTCTAACGGCTGTTTCTTCCGGGGACTCATTATTTTCGGCATGGCCTCCCGGAAAGCAAAAATCTCCAGGCTGACGGTCTAAATCAAGAGCACGCTGGGTTATAAGAAGCTTTATTTCGCCGTTTTCCTCAAAAAGGGGTAAAAGCACTGCCGCAGGCTTTAATGCGCCGTTGGGGTTTAGTGTACGTTTTTTAAATATTTCATTAATTTGTAAAAATGCAATATCCATTTGTTTACTCCTTTCTAAGCTTAATTATTTTAGCCGCTTTGCGGCGGTTGTGGTCTTCCATTCTTGCGTAATGCCGTTTTGTTGTGTTAACATCGGCATGGCCTAAAACATCGGCTACAAGGTAAATGTCACCTGTTTCGTTATAAAGTGTTGTGCCGTAAGTGCTCCGCAGTTTATGCGGTGTTATTTTTTTAAGCTTTACGCTTACTGTTGAGTATTTTTTTACAAGAAGCTGTACAGCTCTTGTTGTAATTCGTGTTTTTTGGGCTGAAAGGAAAAAGGCTTTTTCGCTTCCGGCTTTTGGCTGTATTTCTTTGCGCTCCTCAAAATAGTTTAAAAGAGCTTCTTGAACTTCATCGCCAAAATAAAGCACTGTTTCATTTCCGCCTTTTCGTGTTACCTTAACACTGCTTGATTTAAAGTCTATGTTGTCAATGTCTATTCCAACACACTCAGACACACGCATACCAGTACCTACAAGAAGTGTTATTATGGCTAAATCCCGGTTTTTGTATTTTTCGTGGAACTGTTTTTGTTTTTCTGTAAGGTCGTTTCCGCTTTCTACCTCGTCAAGAAGGTTAGCGGTTTCGTCGGGTTCAAGGCGTATTATTTCTTTATCATGTACTTTAGGGGTATCTACTAATGCCGCCGGATTTGTTTTTATTTTCTGTATTTTAACGAAGTATTTATACATACTGCGTATGGCGGCCAGCTTTCTGGCGCGGCCTTTCTCGCCGTTTTGTACGTTTACAAAAGTGTTTTCACTCTCTGGAACTTCCTTTTGATAAAGTGTTATGTATTCCAAAAAAAGGTCTATGTCGGTAGTTTCTATTTTGTCCAAGTCATCAACGGTAATGGTGTTTATTTTTTTAGTACACAAAACCGGATTATTGTCTATTAGAAAATTGAAAAACAGCCGTAAATCATAAGCATAGTTAATTCTTGTACGAACGGAAGTGTTCCTTTGACCTAAACTGCGGAAAAATTCCGACGTAAAAGGCGGAAGGGTGTCTATAAGCTCCCTTAAGCGCAAAAGACCTTTGTTATTCTGTTCTTCGTAGTAGCTTTTATCTGGCATATTTCATTACTCCTTGTACCAGCCTTTAATATGCGAACGTGATATAGCGCTGAAAATTTTGCCGTCTAAATTATCGTATTTTTTACCTAAATCGGCTATAAGCTCTTTTATTTCCTGACGTTTTGTATTGCCATTAGCAGGGCATGGGTTTTTCACTATAGTAATATTGTTTTTGGATATATAGCCTTTTATTTCTTTTTCTGGTACGTACATTAAAGGACGAATTGAGTATATTTTTTTACGGTCTAAAAATGAAACAGGGGCAAATGTGTTTATTCTGGCCTCAAATATAAGGGACATCATAAATGTTTCTATAATATCATCACGGTTGTGGCCTAAGGCTATTTTGTTAAAGCCAAGCTCCTCAACCTTGTCATTTAATGCGCCTTTACGCATTTTAGCGCATAATGAGCATGGATTTGTTTCTTTACGCTCATTAAATATAATTTCGCCTATGTCGGTATTGACAACATGGTAATCTACATTTATTTTATCACAAAGTTCTTTAATAGCGGAAAAATAAGTCCATTCAAAACCGAGAGACACAGTAATTGCGCATATCTAAAACTTTTTAGGGTAAAATCTCCGCAAGTCGCTTAAAGCCAAAAGGAGGCATATACTGTCTTTGCCGCCTGAAAGGCCGATTGCTATTTTGTCGTTTTCTTCTATCATGGCGTAATCCTCAACGGCGCGCCTTACATAGCTTAAAAGTCTTTGGTGCTTCATTATGTATTTCCTCCAAGCAGTAATTTTAAATTTATTTGGTTTACCTATTATTAGTATACATTAAAAAATCCGTGTTTAAAATACAATCTCGTTACAAATGTTTTATGTACTTTTTGCCAGTGGTTGTATTAATTTACAAAAAAGTGTTTATTATTTATAAAATGGGTATAAAAGATATAAATAATTTATTCATTAGTAACCGGCTTTTGCATATTTTGCGTTTATTCTATTGAAATTGTTTTGTGTGTAAATTATAATTATTTTTATACTATTAATTGGTAAGAAGGGAAAAAGCATTCCGAAATAAATTTTGTATCATGCGCTTTTTTCCAAAGGGGTAATGTAAATGTATATGAAGCTTTTTTTAATTTGTTTTGAATTTTGACTTGGAAAGGGGGATTGGGGTTATGTCTATTGAAAATGATTTATATAAAGAACTGACTGACAGAATTATGCTGTACCATCCAACAAGGGATTTCAGCATGCTGGAAAACGCATTTAATTTTGCCTGTGGTGCTCATAAAGAGCAGAAAAGAAAATCCGGTGAACCGTATATAATCCACCCTCTTAAAGTGGCATATATTCTGGCCGAGCTTGAAATGGATATGGAAACCATTATAGCCGGTATGCTCCATGATACTATAGAAGATACTCCGTATACTTATGCTGATATTGAAAGATATTTTGGAGAGGAAATAGCTACTTTGGTAGACGGCGTTACAAAGCTGGGCCGTCTTTCTTATTCCGTTTCGGTTTCTAAAGAAGAAATACAGGCCGAAAATTTCCGTAAAATGTTTATGGCCATGGCCAAAGATATAAGAGTACTCCTTATTAAGCTTGCCGACAGGCTTCATAACATGCGTACTTTAAACTATATGACTGTGGCTAAGCAGAATGAAAAAGCCAAAGAAACGCTGGACATTTATGCGCCTTTAGCTGACAGACTTGGTATAGCCAAAATTAAAACTGAGCTGGAGGACTTGTGCTTTAAATATCTCTATCCTCAGGAATACGAAGATTTACTTGAAAAAATAGAAATGAAAAAAGAAGAGTGTCTTACATATGTTAACAGTATTGTAAAAGACCTTACCGAAAAAATGAAGGAAAACAATATTGAGGGCAAGGTTTACGGCAGAAATAAGCATATGTTTAGCATATTCAAAAAAATGCGCAATCAGCATAAGACATTCGACCAAATATACGACCTTTTTGCCGTAAGAGCAATAGTTAATACTGTAGGCGACTGTTATGCCGTTTTAGGTATAGTACATGATATGTATAAGCCTATGCCGGGAAGGTTTAAGGACTATATAGCTATGCCTAAGCCTAACATGTACCAGTCACTGCACAATACACTTATTGGGCCTAACGGTGAGCCTTTTGAAATACAGATTAGAACATTTGAAATGCACCGTACATCTGAATACGGTATTGCGGCACACTGGAAATATAAAGAAGGCAACACAGGCCTTACTTCACAGCAGGAAGAAAAGAAACTGGCGTGGTTAAGGCAGATACTTGAATGGCAGCAGAACATGAGCGACAATAAGGAGTTCATGGATACTGTAAAAACGGAGCTTAATATTTATAACGACAGGATTTATGTTTTTTCGCCTAAAGGCGATGTAATAAACTTACCGGCAGGCTCTACACCTATAGATTTTGCTTATATGATTCATACTGCCATAGGCAACAAAATGGTAGGCGCAAGAGTAAATGGTAAAATAGTTACATTTGATTACCAGCTTAAAAATGGCGACAGAGTAGAAATTATAACAAGCCAGAACTCTAAAGGACCAAGTACCGACTGGCTTAATTATGTTAAAAGCTCTCAGGCTAAAACCAAAATTAACCAGTGGTTTAAAAAAGAGCTTAAAGAAGAAAATATTATTAAAGGCCGAGAGCTTATAGCAGCAGATGCTAAGAAAAAAGGCTATAATTTAAACGACCTTTTAAAACCGGAATGGCTGGAAGTTGTTTGCAGGCGTTTTGCGGCTAAAGATTTTAACACTCTTTGCTCATCTGTAGGATTTGGCGGAATTAAAGAAGGCCAAGTTGTAAACAGGCTTATAGAAGAAGTTAAGAAAGAAGAAAAGAAAAATCAGTCTGTTGAAGATGTTATTAAAAATATGCAGGAGTCTGCCCAAAAATCCCAGACTGGTAAAAAGAAAAAAGGCAGCGGCGTAGTTGTTAAAGGTGTAGGCGATGTTTCTGTTAGATTCTCACACTGCTGTAATCCGGTGCCGGGTGACGAAATTGTAGGCTTTGTTACAAGGGGCAGAGGTGTTTCAATTCACCGTACGGACTGTATAAACATTATTAACTTAGACGAAATGGAGCGTCATAGGCTTATAGACGCTGAGTGGGATACTTCTTCTGAAACTACAGGAAACTTATCTTACACAGCAGAGCTTAGGCTTATTTGTGATGACAGGCTTGGACTTGTGCTTGATGTTTCAAGAGTGCTTAATGATGAAGGAATGAGAGTTAAGGCATTAAGCGCCAGAAGTCTTAAAGACGGCACAGCGGTTTTGGATATTTCAGTTGACATTACAGGCAAGGAACAGCTTGAAAAATTATGTACTAAGTTTAACAACATTCCGGGAGTAGACGAAATACAGAGAGTTACAGGCTGACGGAGGATAAAATGAGAGCAGTTATACAGCGCTGTGGTTATGCCAGTGTAAATGTAGAGGGCAAAATGGTTGCCGAGATAGGCAAAGGCATACTTGCCCTTGTGGGTTTTGGGCCGCAGGATACTGAAAAAGATATTGATTATATAATAGATAAAACAGTTAATTTAAGAATATTTTCTGATGAAAACGATAAAATGAACTTATCTGTTAAAGATGTAGGCGGCAGTATTATATTTGTGCCTAATTTTACACTTTACGGTGACGCACGCCATGGCAGGCGACCTGGATATTCTTATGCCGCTGAGCCTAAAAGAGCAGAGGAATTGTTTGAGCTATTAAAAGAAAAAACAAAGGATATTGAACTTAAAAAAGTTGGCTACGGTATATTTCAGGCCGATATGAAAGTTGAGCTTTTAAATGATGGGCCTATTACCATACTTTTAGACAGCTCAAAAATGTTTTAAGGAGGCGATATTTAATGAAATTGCTTAAACATGTTGTAAGAAACATGGACCAGAATGTATATATATATTTTGACGAAAACACAAAAGAAGGCGTAATTATAGACCCTGGCGCACAGGCACAGGCTATAGAGAAAATAATAGACGAAAACGGTATTAATGTTAAAGCCATACTTCTTACCCATGGCCACAGTGACCATATAGGCGCTGTTAACGAGTTAAAGGAAAAATATAATATTCCTGTAGGCGCTCACAAATGGGAAGTACCAGTGCTTAAAGACGAGAGCATTAATTTTTCTTTAGCTCTTACATCAAAAGCAATGGTTGTTGAGCCAAATTTAATTTTTAATGACGGCGACGAGTTTAAGTTTAATAACTGCACATTAAAAGTAATTCATACACCAGGACACACACAAGGCGGTGTATGCTATTATGATAATGAAAACGGCGTACTTTTTTCAGGAGATACTCTTTTCTATGCTTCTGTAGGAAGAACGGATTTTCCTAACCCGCCTATGGAAAATGGAATGGGCTATCCTTCATTTGAGAACACAAGCAGGCTTTTAAGCTCTATTAAAAATAAGCTTTTTATATTGCCTGACGAAACAACGGTTTTTCCGGGCCACGGCGGACAAAGCAGTATAGGCTTTGAGAAGAAGTTTAACCCTTTTGTAAAAGGCTGATGATATGATTAATTTTGTTTTAGAAGGCCATACTTACGCTATGGACGTACAGACGGCTATACAGATATTTTTTCCAAATCGGCATTATTATAATGTAGATGAAATGCCTAAAGACGGCGCGGCTGTAAAGAGTATTCTTACGGATAGCCGCGCAGAGGCATATTTTTACCAAGACGGCAATTTAAAAGCCCAAGGTTTTGTAAACCGCAAAGAAAATGCTGACGAAAAAGAGATAAAGCACATTGTAAAAGAAGCTGTTTTTAAAGCTCTTTATTCATTTACAGGTTATATGCCTAAATGGGGTATGATTACAGGTGTGCGCCCTGCAAAGACAGCAAGCGAGCTTTCACAATCTGGGTACAGTGACAACAAAATAATTGAGTATTTTGAAAACAGATTTTATGTATCGCATCAAAAGGCGCTTTTGGCTCTTAATGTATCAAAAGCTGAAAGAGAGATACTTCTAACAAATTCACCTTTAGATGTAAGCCTTTATATAGGCATACCTTTTTGCCCTACTAGGTGTCTTTATTGTTCTTTTACTTCTTATCCTATAGATAAATATTCCAAAAAAGCTGACGAATATATTAATAAACTTGCTGAGGAGCTTAAGTTTGTTTCAGGCAAATTAAAAGGCCGCCGTCTTAGGTCGGTATATATAGGTGGCGGAACCCCTACGTCTTTGAATGACGGACAGTTTGCAAAGCTTATGGAAAATGTAAGTGAAATTTTTGACTTACAGAATGTTGATGAGTTTACAGTGGAAGCAGGCAGACCAGATACAATTACAAAGGCAAAGCTTGAAGCAATGAAAAAAGCAGGTGTAAACCGTATATCAGTTAATCCGCAGACTATGAACCAGAAAACACTGGATATTATAGGCCGACGTCACAGTGTTGAGGATATTAAAAAAGCCTTTTATATGGCAAAAGAAGAAGGATTTAATAACATAAACATGGATATTATACTGGGGCTTCCTCAGGAGAAGGCAGAAGATGTTGAAAATACCATGCGCGAAATTCAAAAACTTGCTCCAGAAAGCCTTACTGTACATACTTTGGCAGTTAAAAGAGCTTCAAGACTTAAAGAAAATATACTTTCTTACGATTTAACTGCTGCCGAGGAAATGGAAAGCATGATTAATATTTCCTCATATTACGCAGGTAAAATGGGTCTTGCGCCGTATTACATGTACAGGCAAAAGGCTATGCTGGGTAATTTTGAAAATGTGGGCTACTGCAAAAAAGGCATGGAAAGCATTTACAATGTGGAAATTATGGAAGAAAAGCAGACTATAATAGCCACAGGAGCAGGCGGAGCCACAAAGCTTTATAACCCAGACAAGAACCAGCTGGTAAGAGTGTTTAATGTAAAAAGTGTAGACGATTATTTGTCGCGTTTTGACGAAATGATAGAGCGTAAAGAAATAGCGCTTAGCAGCAATAAATGGTAATTTTGCTTCAGTTTCGAAATCGCTTTAAAAGCTTATGGGTATGTATTTAATATAATACAGCCGGCTTTTTGATTAAAAAAATTTAAAAATACTATTGACAAATTAAAAGTGAGTTATTAGAATATAAAACAACATTTCGATAGTTGTTTTGAATACTGATAAATACAGTGAACAAGAGGAGTAATCGATTTCAGCCCAAAGAGAGAAAGACTTATAAGCTGAGAGGTCTTTTGGGATATGGTTCGGTGAAGGTAGCTTGGGAGTTTCCGTTTTGAAACAGGCTTTTAGCCTGAAAGTAAATTCGGGCGGGTAGCGCCGTTATACGTGTTTAAAGAGTCTTTAGTTTTAATAATTAAAGAAATTAAGGTGGTACCGCGAGCTTTCGTCCTTTGTACGAAAGCTCTTTGTTTATATTTGGAGGTAATTAATATGCTGACCCACTCACCAAAGGGAACAAAAGATATTTTTGGCGATGAAATGCCTTTATGGCACAGTGTAGAAAACAAAATACGTGCTTTATGCCAAAGCTTTGGTATAGAAGAAATACGCACACCTATTTTTGAACATACAGAGCTGTTCCTAAGAAGCGTAGGCGATACAACAGATATTGTGCAGAAAGAAATGTACACCTTTGATGACAAGGCCGGCAGAAGCATTACTTTAAAGCCGGAAAGCACAGCTGGTGTTGCAAGGGCTTATATTGAACATGGAATGTTTAATAACCCACAGCCTACAAAGCTTTACTATATTTCACCTACATTCAGGTACGAAAATACACAGGCCGGAAGGCAAAGACAGTTCCACCAGTTTGGAATTGAAATGTTTGGCTCTTACTCACCAGCCCTTGATGCCGAAGTTATTTCAGCAGCAGCGCAGCTTATGGAAAGCTTTAATATAAAAGACATAGAGCTTAGAATTAACTCATTAGGCGGACCAGAGTGCAGGGCAAAATACAACAAGGCTTTAAAAGAATTTATTGGAAGCAATATCGACGGACTTTGCAAAGAGTGTAAAGCGCGTTATGAGAAAAACCCGCTTCGAGTCCTTGACTGCAAAGAGGAAGGCTGTAAAAAAATTATAGCCGGTGCGCCTTCTATATTGGACTGCTTAGGCCCTGAGTGTAAAGAGCATTTTGAAACATTAAAGAGCATACTTGACAGTATGGGCATTAAATATGTGGTAGACTCACAAATAGTTAGAGGTCTTGACTACTACACAAGAACAGTTTTTGAGTTTGTTACAACAAGTATAGGCGCTCAAAGCACAGTTTGCGGCGGCGGCAGATACGATAACCTTATAGAAGAATGCGGCGGACCAAAAACAGGCGCTGTAGGATTTGGTTTAGGTATGGAAAGGCTTATGCTTACACTTCAGGCACAAAACGGACAAAGCGAGTTTAAGCCTTACAGAGATATATTTATTGGCTCCATGGGAAAGGAAGGCTTTATTAAAAGCCAGACTTTAGTTTATAAGCTAAGAAAAGCCGGAATTAAAGCCGAAGCTGATACTGTGGGCCGAAGCGTTAAAGCTCAAATGAAATACGCCAACAAAATAGGTGCAGCCTACTCTATGATTCTTGGTGACGATGAGATTGCAAAGGGTACTGCTCAGCTTAAGAACATGGAAACAAGTGAAGTTTCAGAAATTGAAATTGAAAATATTGTTGATGTAATGAATAAAATGTTGAAATAACCGCGCGGCAAAACGTGGCTAATATATAAATAATAATAAAAATACGAAAATTTTTAGGGTTAATACAGGAGGGTATAATTATGGATATTAAAGTAACTTTAACACAGCACAAAAAAGAAAAACCGGACTACTCAAATCTTCCTTTTGGTGTTTATTACACAGACCACATGTTTGAGTGGGATTATACAGAAGGCATTGGCTGGCATGACCCAAGAATCGTTCCTTTCCACAATCTTGAGATGAGCCCTTGCAGCATGGTTCTTCACTATGGCCAGACAACATTTGAAGGACTTAAAGCTTACTTAGGAAAAGACGGCGAAATAAGACTTTTCAGACCAGAGCTTAACATGGAAAGACTTAACACATCTAACCAGAGACTTGTTATTCCACAGTTTAATGTTGAAGATGGCGTTGAGGCTATTAAAAAGCTTGTTGAGGTTGATAAAGATTGGATACCTACAGGAGAGGGCACAAGCCTTTACATCAGACCATTTATTATAGCTACAGATGTTCACATCGGTGTTCATCCATCAAAAACATATAAATTTATGATTGTTCTTTCACCTGTTGGTTCTTACTACAAAGAAGGTATTAACCCTGTTAGAATCTATGTTGAGGACGAGTACTGCAGAGCTGTTAAAGGCGGTATGGGCTTTACAAAAACAGCCGGCAACTATGCAGCAAGCCTTATAGCACAGGAGATAGCTGAAGAAAGAGGCTATACACAGGTTCTTTGGCTTGACGGTGTTGAGAAGAAATACATTGAAGAAGTTGGTACAATGAACATTATGTTTGTTATCAACAACGAAGTTATTACACCAGAGCTTAACGGAAGTATCCTTCCTGGTATCACAAGAAGAAGTGCTATAGAGCTTTTAAAAGCTAACGGCTACAAAGTAACAGAAAGAAAGATTGCTATTCAGGAAGTATTTGATGCTTACGACAACGGTACTCTTAACGAGATATTCGGTACAGGTACAGCAGCCGTTATTTCTCCTGTAGGTGAGCTTCTTTGGGAAGGCAGAACAATTAAAGTTAACAACGGAGAAATCGGACCTGTTTCACACCTTGTATATGATACAATTACAGGTATCCAGAGCGGTAAAATTGAGGATAAATATGGCTGGGTAACAAAGGTTGACTAATAAAAAACAATAAACCTTTTGTATTAAACAGTAATATAAAAATTAAGGCAGCACGAAATTATACGCTTTTACGTATAGTTTCGTGCTTCGTTGTTATTAAATACTTTGCATACTTTAACATGCAGATGACTAAAATAAACGTAATTTTAATATGTGCAGATACAAAACTTGCTTAAAACATTGATGTTTTGCGTTTTTTCTGCTAAACTGTTTTTGGTCTGCAAAATGTGCGGAGTTCTTTTATTTGAATTTTAATAAATTGCTCAAAGGAGAGTTATTATGGGAGAATCTATGACAGGCTTAAATAGAAGCCATATGTGCGGCGATATAAACGAAAAAATGGCCGGTGAAAAAGTTACTGTTATGGGCTGGGTTCAGAGAAGAAGGGATTTAGGCCAGCTTATATTTATAGCTTTAAGAGACAGAACAGGTATTGTTCAGGCTGTAGCCGATGGCAATTCCGAAAAAGCCGTATTTGAAAAAGCCGAAACTATAAGAAGTGAGTTTGTAGTTGCCATTACAGGTACTGTTGCTTTAAGAACAGAAGAAAATATTAACGAAAACATGAAAACAGGCAAAATAGAGATATTAGCCGAGGATTTAAGAATACTTTCCGAAAGTGAGACAACACCTTTCCAGATTGAGGAAAATATTACTGTTAACGATGAATTAAGACTTAAATACAGATACCTTGATTTAAGAAGGCCTAATATATTTAGAAATATTAAGCTTCGTCATAACGTAACACATGTTGTACGTGATTTCCTTGATAAAGAAGGATTTTTGGAAATTGAAACACCTATGCTTACAAGAAGCACACCTGAAGGCGCAAGAGATTACCTTGTTCCAAGCCGTGTGCATCCGGGCAACTTTTATGCTCTTCCTCAGTCACCACAGCTTTTTAAACAGCTCCTTATGGTTTCCGGTATGGACAGATATTTCCAGATTGCAAGATGTTTCCGTGATGAAGACTTAAGAGCTGACAGACAGCCAGAGTTTACACAGATAGACATGGAGCTTTCTTTTATTGATATTGACGATATACTTGATATAAACGAAAGACTTATTAAGAGAGTATTTAAAGAAGTTCTTAATGTTGATGTTCCAACTCCTTTCAGAAGAATGACATGGAAAGAGGGTATGGAGCGTTTTGGTTCTGATAAGCCAGATATGCGTTTTGGAATGGAGCTTAAAAACATTACAGATATAGTAAAAGGCACTGATTTTGCCGTATTTAAAAACGCTATTGAAGCAGGCGGTTCTGTAAGAGCTATTAATGCTAATGGCTGCGGTAAAATGCCAAGAAAGCAGATTGACCAGCTTGTAGAGTTTGTTAAGACTTATAAGGCAAAAGGTCTTGCATGGATAGTTGTAAATGAGGACGGCAGCATAAAGAGCCAGATTGCAAAATTCTTTACAGACGAGAAAATGGCTGAGATTGTAGCTGCTATGGATGCTAAACCAGGCGACCTTATACTTATATGCGCTGATAAGGACAAAATTGTATTTGACTCATTAGGTGCTCTTCGTCTTGAAATGGCAAGACGCCTTGACCTTACAAAGCCTGATGATTATAACTTCCTTTGGATTACAGAGTTCCCTATGTTTGAATACAGCGAAGAAGAAAACAGATGGGTTGCAGAGCATCATCCGTTTACTTCACCTATGGACGAGGATTTGGAACTTTTAGACACAAACCCTGGTGCTGTAAGAGCAAAAGCTTACGATATGGTGCTTAATGGCGTAGAGCTTGGCGGCGGAAGCATTCGTATTCACAGACAGGATATTCAGAAGAAAATATTTGAGCTTTTGGGCTTTACAGACGAAGAAGCCGAGAACAAATTCGGTTTCCTTCTTACAGCATTTAAGTATGGCGTACCACCTCATGGTGGACTTGCATTCGGTCTTGACCGTATGGTAATGCTTATGGCTGGAGCAAGCACTATAAGAGACGTTATTGCTTTCCCTAAAGTAAAAGACGCTTCATGCCTTCTTACAGATGCACCTAATGTAGTTGATAAGGCGCAGCTTGATGAGCTTGAAATCGCTGTTAAGGAAGAAGAATAAAATATCTGAATTGAAAAAAGCACAAAACCGGAAATAACTGGTTTTGTGCTTTTTTGTATTTTTGTTATATGTAAACTATTTGTTAATTTACATAAAAACATATAGCCTAAAACTATTTTTTGCTGTATAGTTATATAACTTTTATAAATTTAATGCATATGAAAAATTATACCAGACTAGGAGGTTATTTATGAGAGAACTTAAAAATTTTGTTGATATATTAACTGGAAACTTTGATAATAAAGCACAGTTTGACAAAATGCAGGCAGAAGGCAAAACAGAATTTCCTTTTGCAAGACATGTGAACACTGTATGCAATAATAAAATTAAAAACATGCCTGAAGGTTTTGAAGGAATATTTATTGTGGAAGAAAGCTATTACACAGTAAAAGGCAATACACATTCTTCACCGCATATTTTCCTTTTTACTCAGGAAGGTGAAAAAATAAAGCTTACTTCCTACGATTTACCGGAGGGATATGGAAAAAGCGACTTTACTTATGATAAAATGGGTGATGTAGAGTTTGCTGATTTAAAGGCTTCTGCAAAGTTTACACCAGCTTATTACACACTTAAAGACGGTGTTTGGGAAGGCGGAAGTATAAGCATGTTTACGCCTATGCTTAAGTTTACCATTTTTGAGAGATTTTACGGTGATACACTTGAAGTAAGTGAAACTATGGAAATGAACTCAAAGCGTACAATGGGCTATGATGAACCTATTATTTATAAAAGGATAAAATAATTGGTAGAAGGCAGTATATGAGTGATTTAAAAAATATACCCGGTGTGGGTAAAAGTATTGAACAGGATTTAATTAATATAGGTATAGAAAAAATAGCTGATTTAGTTGGCAAAGACCCAGAGGAATTATTTAACAAAAGCTGTTTGGTAAAAGGCTTTAAAGAGGATAGATGTCTGCTTTATGTTTTTCGTTTGGCTGTGTATTTTGCCGAAAACGAAAATAAAGAGGCGGAAAAGCTTAAATGGTGGTATTGGAAGGATAAAGAATACCCAGAAAAATAAAATATTTATTTTAATCTAAATGCGGAAACCGAAAAACGGTTTTCCGCTTTTTTGTTATAATTTTGTAATTTAAAAGTAAGCAGGCTGTAACTGACTGCAACACAAATAATGGTATAATTTGTATGTAAACAAACTCATTTTCACAAAATGTTTTGCTTTTAAGG
>CALWEX010000048.1 GCA_944377425.1 uncultured Clostridia bacterium | reverse complement strand
ATTGAAATAATTTACAATATAAAAATATATATTTCGTTGTAAAAACAACATAAATTAATCTAAAATCTGGCTATAATAACGGCATAACAAATCGAGAGGAGATTAAACAAATGGACAAAATGTTCTGCTTCCAGTGTGAACAAACTGCCGGCTGTTCAGGCTGTAAAGCTTCTGCCGGTGTATGTGGTAAAAAATCATCTACAGCAAACCTTCAGGACGAGCTTACAGGTGCTCTTATTGGCCTTTCAAAAAGCCTTTGCCCTAAATGTATAAACGATAAAACAGATAAAATCATGCTTGAAGGTCTTTTTACAACTGTAACAAATGTAAATTTCAACGATGAAACAATACAGGAATTAATTGATAAAGTAAATGACTTAAAACTTGAAATAACAAAAAACAATAATACAACACCTTGCGAAAATTATGATGTAACAAATATCTGGAACACAAACGAGGATATTCGTTCTTTAAAATCCCTTATTCTTTTTGGTATAAGAGGAATGGCGGCTTATGCTTACCATGCAATGGTTCTTGGCTACAAAGAAAAAGAAGTAACAGACTTTATATATAAAGCCCTTAACACAATAGGCGATGACAGCAAAACAATGGAAGAACTTCTTCCTGTTGTAATGGAAGTTGGCAAAGTAAACCTTAGTTGTATGGCGCTTCTTGATAAAGCCAATACAGAAACATTTGGCAATCCAACACCTGTAACAGTGCCATTAAAAGTAGAAAAAGGACCTTTTATAGTAATTTCAGGCCATGACCTTTACGACCTTAAACTTCTTTTGGAACAGACAAAGGACAAGGGTATAAATATTTATACTCATGGCGAAATGCTTCCAGCTCATGGCTACCCACTTTTAAAACAGTATCCACATTTAAAAGGTAATTTCGGCACAGCATGGCAAAACCAGCAAAAAGAGTTCGACAATATCCCAGCCCCAGTACTTTTTACAACAAACTGTATAATGCCTGTTAAGGAAAGCTACAGCGACAGAGTATTTACAACAGAGGTTGTTTCATACCCAGGCATGGTGCATATAGGCGAAGACAAAGACTTTACACCTGTTATAAATAAAGCCCTTGAGCTTGGCGGATATAAAGAAGATAAACAGTTCACAGGCATAAACGGTGGCACACAGGTAACAACCGGCTTTGGACACAACACTGTCCTTTCTGTTGCTGATAAAGTAGTAGAAGCCGTTAAATCAGGCGCAATAAAGCACTTCTTCCTTGTAGGCGGCTGCGATGGTGCCAAAACCGGCCGTAACTACTATACTGAGTTTGTAAAACAGACACCTAAAGATTCCGTTATTTTAACCCTTGCCTGCGGAAAATACCGTTTTAACGACTTGGATTTAGGCACAATAGGCGGCCTTCCTCGTATTATGGATATGGGCCAGTGCAACGATGCATACAGTGCAATTAAAGTTGCCGTTGCCCTTTCAGAAGCATTTAACTGCGGTGTAAATGAGCTTCCCCTTTCAATGGTTCTTTCATGGTATGAGCAGAAAGCCGTTTGCATACTCCTTACACTCCTTTATTTAGGAATTAAAAATATATACCTTGGACCGACACTTCCGGCTTTTGTTTCCCCAAATGTGCTTAACTATCTTGTTGAAAACTTCAATATCTCCCCAATAAGCACACCGGAAGAAGACCTTAAAAAAATTCTGGGCTGATTAAAAAATATCTATACAAGAGTATGGCTTTAAGTAAAGCCATACTCTTTCTTTTATTTTACCTCTTGCTCCAAATCATCAAAAATCTCAGATTCAAAAAAATCCCTAATAGTTATGTTTAACCCGTCACATATTTTTTTAACTGTTGAAACAGTCATGCTTTTGTTTCTTCCGCTTATTATGTTGTTAAGCGTTGACTGAGTAATTCCACACATAGTAGACAATTTGTTTATAGTAATATTTCTTTCGTCACATAACTCAATTATTCTAAGTTTAACTGCATTTCCTATCTGCATAATATCATTTCTCCAAACTATAAATTTTTTGTTACAAGTTTAGAGTAATTTGTTTTAGCAAAAATAATTAACTCAATTGAGTTGACTTTTTTCTTTTATTATGCTATACTTAAATATAAATTAGTACTAATTTATATTCTTATAGTTAAAGGAGGTTTGTTTTATGGGATTTTTAGTATTTGCTGTTCATTATGCAGCAGCTGTGCTTATGGGCGCTTTTTCACTTCTCTAATTAATTAAAAATAGTTTTAAGCAAAGAAAAACGGCGGACAGGCATAAAACCTGTCCGCTTAATTTTTATATATTAAATAGTTCTTTTAAACATCTGCTTTTTCAAGCCAAATGTAAAGCAAACTTGACATTTTCTGCAAATCATATTAAAATAAAATTGTAAAGGAAACTTGTCAAAGGCGGTGATTAATTGAAAAATTACGTTGAACAGCTGCGAAAGGAGCGCGGCTTAAATCAAGATGAACTGGCAAAAATACTTCGTGTATCAAGACAAACCATAAGCTCTATTGAAAACGGCAAATATAATCCGTCTTTGGAACTGGCTTTTG
>CALWEX010000047.1 GCA_944377425.1 uncultured Clostridia bacterium | reverse complement strand
ACCTCCATGATACTTTTTTTGATGCGGCTGCCAAACCATCTTTATCGTATCATGGAGGTTTTCACTTACCAAGGTATTTTATCTACCCCTGGTAGAACCAGGGGTTTATTTACGCTAAAGCACCAATAAAAGCAGTATTTGTTAATTAACAAATACTGCTTTTAGCTAAATTAAACCAATAAATTAATCATCTTGTTTTTCGTCTTTAATTTCATCATTTGTTTCGTAATCACTATCCCAATCATCATAGTAATCATACTCATCACAAGTGCAGCAATGGTTTTTAATAACTATTGCTGCTATAGCCATAGCACCTACAGCAACGGCTGCCAAAGCACCCAATATAATATACATTGACTTTTTTTCCTCTGTATTTCTTACATCCTTTATCATATCTCTTACTTCGTCAATTCCAAAATGTTTCATACACTTTCCTCCTTATGGTTCAATATATTTTTAATAATTCAAACCACATCTTTTTATTTCTGATAAAACACTGATTATCATCAAAATCCTGCCTTAATCTATTATTACCGTATATCAATAACAAATACCTTTTATTACGACTTTTTAAATGGCGATTTAATGCTTAACAGCTTCATCTTTTTTAAACAGTAAATCCATAAAAACAAAATGTAAGGTATAAAAAATAAAAGGTACATGTTATTTTCCCAAACTAAAATCAAATTATAAACTGCATGAGCTGTATATGGGAATAAAAAAGAATACACCAAGTATTTAATCCCCTTTTTATAATACGTAAAAGAAGCCAAATTGTACCCCATTAAAACAGAAAAAAGAAAATGCCCAGGAACTGAAAAAATTGCTCTCATAAAAGCTGTATTTACACCGCCAAGCTCAGGCGAAAAAACATATATTATGTTTTCAGCCCAAGCAAACCCCAAACATACATAAGAACTGTATACTACAGCATCAAAGGGCTCATTCAAATGCCTGTTTTTAAAACTTATAAAAAACACAAATATAAGCTTTATAAACTCCTCAGTACCAGCAGAAAGCACAAAAACCGAAAACAAGCTTCCTTGAGGCATAGGCAATTTTTCTATAGCTAAATCTAGTGCCAAAACATATCCGCATGATAAAAAGCCAAAAACTATAGAAGTTATGAGCATATAATAAGGTTCTTCTTCATATCTGTCTTTAAAAAATACAAATAACGCCAGCATGGCTGCTGGAGCTGCCGCTAATTGAAATAACATATAACACCTCTTTAAAATTTATTCTTCCCCTAAATCAGAATTATATGTTTTGCCAATATTACAACAAAGCGAATATATGATTTATAAAAAAGTAAATAATAAATTATATATTTAAAAAATTTAAAGCAAAAAAGCATAATAATTTTATTCTATTTACAACATCACTAATGTAAACATAACGTAAAATTTGACGAAAATAATAAAATTTCATAGTTTTTGTAAAAAATCATGCTATAAGCGATTGAATGAACCTACTATATTTGATAAAATAAAACTTATCCTATAATGTAAATCGGCACATATAAGCCACACTTTATTGTTTCCGGCTTAATACCGACATATAAACTCATTTAAGGCATATTCAGAAATACTATATTTATAAAGTGGGAGGAATTTAACAATGGGCGGTTTTTTTGGAGTTACTTCCAAGACAGATTGTGCGCTTGATGTTTTTTTTGGAGTTGATTATCATTCACATTTAGGTACACGTAGAGGCGGTATGACTATATACGACCCGCAGTACGGATTCCAACGCCAAATACACAATATTGAAAATACTCCTTTTCGTACTAAGTTTGATAAGGATTTAATAGATTTTCACGGCTGTTCAGGTATTGGCTGTATAAGTGACAGCGACCCTCAGCCGCTTTTAGTGCGTTCGCATTTAGGCCTTTACGCCATTACTACAGTAGGCGCTATAAATAATGCCGAAGAGCTTGTTAAGCAATATTTTTCAGACCATGGCCATCAGTTTATGGCTATGAGTTCAGGAAAGGTTAATTCAACAGAGCTTATTGCAGCCCTTATAAATCAAAAAGATGACATAGTATCTGGTATACTCCATGCTCAGGAATTAATAGACGGTTCTGCTACAGTATTAATACTTACACCTGAAGGAATAATAGCTGCCCGCGATAAACTTGGCCGCCTTCCTGTTCTTATAGGCAAAAATGAAAACGGCTACTGTGTATCATTCGAGTCATTTGCTTATCAAAAATTAGGCTATGAAAATGCTTACGAGCTTGGCCCACACGAAATAGTTAAAATAACTCCAGACGGGTATGAAACAGTGTCACCTGCCGGAGAAGAAATGAAAATATGCGCTTTCCTTTGGACATATTACGGATACCCTAACTCAAATTACGAAGGCAAAAATGTTGAAGTAATGCGCTACCGCAACGGTGAAATTATGGCTCGCAACGAAAAGAAAAACGGTACTTTGCCTGATGTTGACTATGTTGCCGGTGTTCCAGATTCTGGTCTGCCACATGCTATAGGCTATTCAAAAGAAAGCGGCTATGCTTTTGCACGTCCTTTTGTTAAGTATACACCTACATGGCCTCGTTCATTTATGCCTGCAAACCAGTCTGTGCGCAATCAGGTAGCTAAAATGAAACAGATACCTGTGCCAGAACTGATAAATGGCAAAAAACTTCTTTTTGTAGATGACTCTATCGTTCGTGGCACACAGCTTAGAGAAACAGTTGATTTCCTTTTCAGTGCTCATGCTGCGGAAATACACATGCGCTCTGCTTGTCCTCCTATAATGTATGGCTGTAAATATCTTAACTTCTCCAGAAGTAATTCTGATATGGAGCTTATTGCCCGCAGAACTATTCAGGAACTTGAAGGCGATGAAGGCCAGAAGCATATAGAGGAATATGCTGATTCAACAACAGAAAGAGGAAAATGCATGCTTAAAACAATATGTGAAAAGCTTGGATTTAACTCTCTTGGCTATCAGTCATTAGATGGTCTTTTAGAGGCTATTGGAATTGACCGCAACAAAGTATGCACATATTGCTGGAACGGAAAAGAATAATAAAACATAATCATACAAAATATTTTAAGCTAATAACTAAAAGCCTTAAACTGCTTATTTACTTTAAGCAATTTAAGGCTTTTTATTATACTTAAAACATTTTTCAAACCCACAGACGATATTTTTTATTAATTTAAAAATGCTGAATAAATATCTCTGTTTAATTACAGCAAAACTTATTCAGCAATAAAAATCCGTTTGTATTTAATTTGTTTGCACAAATCTTATGCCTATGATTTAAACCCAATTAAATACTTTTTATATTAGTTTTTATAATTCTATTCCGTCACAATATAGTCTTTTAAACGCGAAGCAGTTTCATCATCCATATAGGCTTCAATAAGTGTGCCTTCAAAAGTATGTTCCTCGCTTATAATCTCGCATTTACCATATATACTGTTTAAAAAACCACCTTCTGAGTATGGTATTAAAACTTTGGTGCATTTTCTAAATGTCTTTAATACTCTTTCAGTTTCTGCCAAAAGCTTTTCCAAATCATCATTATTTTTAGCTGATATGGTTATTTGAGAAAGGCTCTTTTTATCTTCCGGAACATGAATATTACCGGCTAAATCCATTTTATTAAATACAGTTATTACCGGCTTGCCCTCACAACCTAAATCTTTAAGTGTGTCGTATACAACTTTCATATGTTCATCTGCGGAAGGGTCTGAGGCATCTACTACATGCAGCAGTATGTCTGCATATTGAAGCTCTTCAAGTGTAGCCTTAAAAGCTTCTATAAGGTGATGAGAAAGCTTTTGTATAAAGCCTACGGTATCAGTAAGCATTATATTTGTTCCCCCTGGAAGCTGAGCCAAACGCGTTGTAGTATCAAGAGTAGCAAAGAGCTTGTCCTCTTCCAAAACTCCTGCATTGGTAATAGCATTTAAAATTGTTGATTTTCCAGCATTGGTATAGCCAACAAGTGAAACTACAACAGAACCCTTCTTTTTTCTTTGTGTTCTTAAAAGTTCTCTGTGAGTTCTTATTTCCTCAAGGCTTTCTTTTAACTCACCAATACGCTCTTTTATATAACGCCTGTCTGTTTCCAGCTTTTTCTCTCCTGGTCCCCTTGTACCAATTCCACCGCCTAAACGGGAAAGTGATGCACCAATACCAGCTAAACGGGAAAGCCTATATTTAAGCTGCGCCAACTCTACCTGAATTTTACCTTCGCTTGAAATTGCTCTTTTTGCGAATATATCAAGTATAACCATTGTTCTGTCCATAACTTTGGTATTAAGAGCTGACTCAAGATTTTTAAGCTGTGCCGGTGAAAGTTCATCGTCACACACTACACCTGTAGCGCCTAATTCGGCAACAGCATTTTTTAATTCCTCAACCTTTCCAGTGCCTAAGTAAAGCCCCGGATTAACACGTTCCCTTTTTTGTATAAGCCTGCCTACCTCTATAGCTCCGGCTGTTTCTATAAGCCTACTCAGCTCGTCAAGACATGCATCAACATCTGTATCTGCATTATTTAAGTCAATACCGACTAAAACAACTTTTTCCTGTATTTTCTCTGTGGAATGAAGCTGTGTTTTTTCTGCCATGTGAATCACTCCAGTATTATGTCAAAATTACTCATTACATTACTCAAACTCAAATTTTATGCCTGAAAGTCTTTCAATAAAATTGTCAATTACGGCTTTTTCTTCGCTTTCGCCTAAAGCCGCAAATGTAACAGCAAAGCGTACACCGTTATCGCAGTCTTTGTATGGTACAGCAGCAATAAGTTTTTCATTTAAAAGCCAACTGCAAAAATCTTCTGATGTTTTAAATTTAGCTCCGTCTTTAATAGCTATAGGAGCCTTTACAAATAAAAACATAGAAGCCTTTGGCTTTTTAACTTTAAAGCCGCATTTTTTAAGAGCTGCTGTAAGCATATCCAGTCTTCTTGAGTATTTTTCAACTGTTTGAGCAGTTATTTCCGTATGCTCAAGGGCATATTTAGCAGCTAACTGTTCGGCTTTAAACTTGCTTAATCCGCTTAATGCAGCAGAAGCTGAAACAGCTTTTACCATAAGCGCATTACCTGCTGTAAAACCTATTGACCAACCAGACATATTAAATGCACTGCTTAAAGAATGAATTTCTATGCCTACATCTTTAGCTCCATTAACACTAAGGAAGCTAAGTGGTTTAGCTCCATCAAATACTATTGATGCATAAGTGGCATCGTTTATAACTACAATTTTATTTTTCTTTGCAAATCTTACAATTTTTCTAAAGGCTTTTTCTGTACCCATAACGCCTGTAGGATTGTTTGGATAATTGATGTAAATAACTTTAGCTTTCTCAGCTATTTCCTCTGGAACAGAGTCTAAATCAGGTAAATATCCGTTACTCTCTGTAAGCGGAAGTAAATATATTTCACCGCCTAAAAGTTCTATCGCTTTTAATACTCTACCGCATACAGGAGAAGCAACAATAGCAACATCACCTGTATTAATAAAAGCCTGCATTGCCGAAAATACAGCTGAAACAGCACCCGAATTATACACAATATCTGTATTTGGGTCTAAATTTTCAACACCAAATACATTTTTCATATATTCAGCAGCTGCAATAGCAAAATTTGCCTCTGTACCTGCACAGCAAACCCTATTTTCCCATACGCTAGCTTGTTTTGCAAATTCATTTATTACACCGTAATCTGCCATAGCATCCGGTTCATTTGAGCTAAAATCTATAAATGTTAATTCAGGATGTTGGGCAACGGCTGAGTCTTTAGATACGTTAATTTTATCGTTTACAGATAAAACTGTATCCTTTCCAAATCTTCTTCCGCCTAATCTTTCAGAAATAATTTTCTGTATGTAACTGTCAGCCATTTTAAATCCTCCCTTTAAAATAAAAATATATAATATTCAGTTAATCCAATAACTTTAGAACACAAATTAATGATATACTATATATTTTATTGTCTTAAAATGCTTATAAATTATAACATATTATGAATATATTTCAAAGCAGAAAATGCTTTGTTTTACTGTATTTTAAGTGTTTTTTTCTGCTTTTTAATACTAAATACCATATAAAAAAACAAAGTAAAACAATAAACAGCACTAAGTAAAAACGGCACGATAAATAATAATATTTATCGCGCCGCCCATATTAATGAGTATGTTTAGCTTCTTTTAAACTGTAGGCTGCATCAAGTCTTCCGTAAATACTTAAGCTGTAAAGTCCTGCAAGACCGACTAACGCAAATATAATTCTTGCTATAAAACTTAAGCTTCCGTTAAATATAGAAGTTACAAGATTAAAATCAAAAAAACCGATAAGTCCCCAGTTTAAGGCGCCTATAATTACAAGTGTAAGTGAAACCCAATCAAGTATTTTCATAAGACCACTCCTTTATATTAATCTATCAATAATCTTCCCTTTTTATGGCTTAATTATTCGTGTAAAATATATCCGCTAAATTGCTTAAGTCTGAATTAGCAACATTACCACAGGCTGAAATTGAAATTTTTTCAAAATCGAAAACTTCATTAGCCGCATTAACAACATCTTCTTTTGTTGCCATTTCTGCCTCTCTTATAGTTTCTTCCTGCTCGTTGGCATACCCCAGCATTAAAACAGAAACTCCGTTTGATGTCATACGGCTTATAGTGCTTTCATTACCTATTATAAAACCGCTTATAAGCTGTGTTTTCGTCTTGTTTAGCAAATCTTTTGATATACCATTTAATTTAAGCTCAGCAACGCAGCCTTTAATTATACCGCATACACTTTGTGCCTGAGCCGGATTTAAAGCTGTATAAATAGTAAAAGAACCTGTATTTTCATAAGATGACGGAAAACTATATATTGTATACGAAAGCCCATTTTCCTCACGTACTCTTTGAAAAAGCATTGAGCTCATGCCGCCGCCAAAAACAGCATTTAAAATAGCATAAGGATATTTCATTTTATGCTCTCTTTTATATGCCGGAAAAGATAAGCACAAATGCAACTGTTCTGTGTCTTTTTCTTCAGAAGCTATTGAAGGATAATATTTTGCGTTTACAGTCAATATTTTATTCGGTTTTTGGGTTTTCCATCCGCCGAAAACTTTTTCCAGTTTATAAAGCATTTCATCGGTTTTAAAACTGCCAACTACCGAAATAACCGTGTTGTCATTTCGGTAATGGTTTTTAAAATAATTAAAAATTTTTTTGGAATCAAAATCAGATATGGTTTCTTCAGTACCAAGTATAGGATGAGCTAATGTTGAATTTTTCCAAATGTTATACTGCATTATATCCTGAACCCTTTCCTCTGGGTCATCATCATACATATTTATTTCTTCTATTATAACATTTCTTTCTTTAGTAATATCAGTTTCATCAAAATTGGAATTTAAAAACATGTCACTTAATATGTCTAAAGCCTTATCAAAATGGCTATCCAGCGTTCTAAAATGGTAACATGTATATTCTTTAGTTGTATAGGCATTAATCTGGCCGCCAAGCTCGTCCATATCCTCTGCAATTTGTTTCGAAGTTCTGTTTTTTGTGCCTTTAAAAAGCATGTGTTCTATATAATGGGAAATACCCTCATGTTCCTTATCCTCATGGGCGGAGCCGTTTTTTACATATATACCAAAAGCCACACTTCTTACATAAGGCAGTTCTTCAAGAACCACCCTTACTCCGTTTGAAAGGGTTTTAAGCTGTATCATATTACACCTCCTGTTGTTTATACTTTCAATTAAACTTAATTATATTCATAAATATTCCACTTTAAATTTATATCTTTTTACGTTCATTAAAAAACGTGTATTCTATGGCTTCTTCAGGGCAAATACTCCTGCATTTTCCGCATCTTATACATTCCAAACTGTTTGGATTCTCTACCGGATTACAACCCATTTTACATACTTGGGCGCACATTTTGCAGTTTATGCATTTATCAGTATTTATACTGTATTTAAAAGCGGAAATTGGATTGAACAGAGAATAAATTGCCCCAAGAGGACAAACATATTTGCAAAACGGCCTGTAAATTATAACAGACAGTATTATAACTGCAATAAGAATAAAGAATTTCCAGCCAAACAAAAGCCCTACTGTACTTCTCATAGCATCATTAAGCAGAACTAAAGGAACGCCGCCTTCCAGTGTGCCTGCCGGACAAATAAGCTTACAGAACCAAGGAAAACCCTGCCCTATAATATCTGTTATAAAAATAGGCATTAAAACAACAAATACAATTAATACTAAGTATTTGAAGTATCTTAAAATTTTATCAAACTTAAACGTGCTGACTTTAAACCTTAAAGGTATTTTATTAAGCAAGTCTTGAAACAGGCCAAAAGGACATAAATAACCGCATACAAAGCGCCCCATAAATGTGCCTATAATTATAAAAAAACCTGCTATGTAAAATGAAAACTTATATTCATAGCTGCCTATTACCGCCTGAAGCGCACCTATAGGACATGATGCTACAGCTCCGGGGCAAGAATAGCAGTTAAGCCCCGGAACACACACATTTTTTATTTTTCCTTGATAAATTTTACCTCGTATAAAACCTATAATATAGGCGTTAGTAACTAAAGTCCAAAGCACCTGAATAATATGCCTGAAATTATCGTTACTCTTTTTGTTATTAACCAATTCCTATACACTCCAAACAAATATTAACGGCTTTTTCAAAAACAATTATGCTTTCACCACGGTATACACCAATAAACAAAAACAAAAATCCAGCTAAGAGCGTAACTGCCGTAAGAGCCGAGCTTTTATTTTTCAAAAACATACTTAATCAGTTTCCTTCCAATTCTTCAAACTTATCTTCGATTGTACTGAGCCAATTTTCTTTGTCTTTAGCACCTAATATAGTCTCTCCCACAAGCTTTCCTTCACTGTCTACAAAAAACGATTCTGGAACAGCAGAAACAGAGCTGACTTTATTTTCCCAAATAACATCATCAGGCATTATATTTGTATATGTAGTGCCTGTTGATTCAATTATCTGCAAAGCCTTTTCAAGCTTATCTTCGTTTATACTTCCAGAAGAATTAATATCAAGGCAGATACCTACAATATTAAAGCTTTTGCCGCTTTCTGTAAGCTCGTTTTTAATTTCCTCTAAATATGGCATTTCCTCTATACAGTAACCGCAGTTGGTTGTCCAAAGATTTACAAGAGTTAAGTCATACTGTGAAAATATATCACTCTTTACTTGGTTACCCTGTAAATCTACTGTGTCAAAATCTCCTAAATATGCTCCTTCTTTTTCTACTTTGTCAGCAGCGCCTTGAATATTTCCAGTATTGTTATCAAGATAATTTATTAAATCTTCATCAATCCAACCCTTTTCTTCCATCTCATCAATAGAAATTTCGCCTGTTAACAAAGCCTGTGCCCTTTCCTCAACTGATGGTATTTCATCTTTAGAACATGCAGTAAAAGAAAATAAAACAAAAAATGCAGATATTACAACCAATAATTTTTTCATCTAAAATCTCCTTTATGTAAATTAATTTTGCAGAGCTTAGCTTATTATAACCTAACTTATAAATATTCATCAATTATAATTTAATGATTATTGCAGAATATTATTAACTAAACAAATAAAACATAAAAATGCGGCCAATAAAGGCCGCTAAAGAATTAATTATTGCACAGGACAATTATTTTTTTAGGCGTAGTAACCGCTGGAATGCTTTTTGTTGCTGAATCATAAAAAACAACAAGATTACGGTCGGCAATACTTCCATTAAAATACTGACCATTTTGCAGATAAACCTTAGTTTCCGGATCCATATTAATCTGAAGTGTATTATCAGAGCTTACAAAATCTGAGTTAAAATAATCAACCTTAATTTTTTCACTGTAATCACTGTTTAAAGGCTCTACTACAACAGCTTTAAACTGAGGCGGATATATAAGAACAGCAGGTACATTTGTATTGTAATAAAATGTAGCCACCATGCCCTCTCTTAACGGAACATTTTCAGTAAAATAAGTTGACCAGTCCACAATAAAATCTGTAACTGTACCATCTTTTTTTACCACATTAAAAAGCTTAACACATCCGCCGTTGCTGAAATCCGTTATACTCCTTATTACACCTGTTACAGGCATAAACATAGGAAATACACTATTGTTATTAGTTTCATCATTAGGATAATACATATTAATCCCCCGTTAAACGCTTTATTAATAAGTATTGTATGCAAAAAAGCGTATTTGGGTACAGCAGTTTATGAAACAAAAACAGCTAAAAAAGGTATTGTAACTATGCAGATTAAAGTTGAAACAAATATAAATTTAGATGCCAAAACAGCATCTCCGCCGTACTGACCAGCAAACAAAGCGCAAAAACCAGCAACAGGCATTGAGTGACCTATAACAAGCACAGATAAAACCATTTGGTCTGTTATAAATATTTTTGCGAAAATAAATACAAGAACAGGAATAAATATAAGCCTTATAAATGAAACCGCATAAACCCTCCAATCACCAAAAACAGATAAAATCTTGTTTCCATTAAGAAGCATTCCGCAGTAAATCATAGCAAGAGGTGTTGTAACAGAGCCAAGCCCGCTAACAGCGTTTCCTATTGATGATGGCAACGATAAACCTGTTACAAACATTATAATTCCTATAAGTATAGAAACATTAATAGGCGTTAAAATAAGGCTTTTTAAAGACATTTTATTATCTTTATTCTCACCATATTTTGATATGATATATATTCCATAAGTATATGCAAATGTTGAAAAGCCCAAATTGGCAAAAGCCGCATAAAACAAAGCATCTTCACCAAACACAGCGCTCATAACCGGCCAACCCATAAAACAATGGTTAGGGAATACAACAGCAAATATCCAAACTCCAAGGGATTTTTTATCTATTTTTAAAAGCCAGCCCGACAAAACACCTATTATAATACTGAAAACATATATAATAAGACTGACTAAATATATAAGAGCACCTCTTTTTAAAAGCTCCGGCGTATAGCTTGTTTGAAAAGTATTTATAACAAGAGCCGGCAGAGAAACACTCATAAGAAATTTAATTAAACCAGATTCAAACTTTGAATCAACAACATTTGCCCTTCTTATTGCATATCCAATAATTATATAAATAAACAAAGTTATAAGCTTATCAGCAACGGTAAAAAACGCAGTCATATTTTTCTCCTTAGTTTTTTGATTATATTATCATACCCATCAGAGCTTTACAATATTTATAAAAATTAAGCCGCCCGAAAATTCAATTCGGACGGCCTAAAACATCACGCTTTCTCAAATACTATTTCATTATCAATTTCTTTTGCAACAACACTGCTTCCTGCCTCAAAATCTCCTTCAAGGAATTTTTCCGCAAGTTTGTCTTCAACCTTGCTTTGAAGTGCTCTTCTTAAAGGTCTTGCACCATAAGCTTGGTCAAAGCCTTCACGGGCTATATATTTAACTGCCGAGTCATCAAATGAAAGATTTAAAGACATGTTTTCTTTTGCTCTCTTAGATATATCCTCCGCCATAAGGCGCACAATTTTTTCAATATTTTCTTCTGTAAGGGTATGGAATACTATTATGTCATCTATTCTATTAAGGAATTCAGGCCTGAACATCTTTTTAACTTCATCCATTACACCTTTTTTCATATCTTCATACTGCTTTTGACTATCTTCATTTTGAACAAATCCAAGTTTTTTAGGCTCTACAATGTTTCTTGCTCCTACGTTGGAAGTCATTATAATAACAGTATTTTTAAAGTCCACACTTCTGCCATGGGCATCTGTAATGCGTCCGTCATCAAGTACCTGCAAAAGAACATTAAACACATCTGGTGATGCTTTTTCTATCTCATCAAAAAGTACAACTGAATACGGCTTTCTGCGTACCTTTTCGCTTAACTGTCCGCCTTCTTCATATCCTACATAGCCCGGGGCTGAGCCTATCATTTTAGATACGCTGTAGTTTTCCATATATTCGGACATATCTATTCTAATCATAGCGTTTTCATCGCCAAAAAGCGCCTGCGCTAAAGCCTTAGAAAGCTCTGTTTTACCAACACCCGTTGGGCCAAGGAATAAAAACGAGCCTATAGGTCTTTTAGGGTCTTTAAGTCCTACCCTTCCGCGCCTTACTGCTTTGGCAACTGCATTTACAGCTTCGTGCTGGCCTATAACTCTTTCGTGAAGTATATTTTCCAGATTAAGGAGTCTTTGTGTTTCCTCAAGCTGAATACTCTTTACAGGTATTCCAGTCCAACCGGCTATAACATCAGCAATGTCATCAGGCGTTACAACCTTTTTGGAACGGTCGCTTTCCATATTAAGCTTCTTCTTAAACTCATCAAGCTTCTCTCTTAAAGAGCATTGCTCTTTTTTAACAGCGGCTGCTTTTTCAAAATCTTCTGTCTTAACAGCTTCTTCTTTTTCTTTTTCAAGAGCGCTTATCTTTTCTTCCAATTCCTTAATTTCAGAAGGTGTAGTATAAGATTTAAGCCTTATTTTAGAAGCCGCCTCGTCTATAAGGTCAATAGCCTTATCAGGCAAAAATCTGTCGTTAATATACCTAATACTCATTTTAACAGCAGCTGTAACAGCTTCATCTGTTATTTTAACATTGTGGTGAGCCTCATATTTATCTCTTAAGCAAAGAAGCATTTTAATAGCTTCTTCCTCATTTGGCTCATCCACCTTAACTGGCTGAAAACGACGCTCAAGAGCTGCATCTTTTTCAATGTATTTTCTGTACTCCTCCATTGTTGTGGCGCCTATAATTTGTATTTCACCTCTTGAAAGAGAAGGTTTAAGTATATTTGACGCATCAATAGCACCCTCTGCCGCTCCAGCGCCTATAATAGTATGAATTTCATCTACAAAAAGTATTACATTTCTGTCTTTCCTTACTTCATCAATTACATTTTTCATTCTTTCCTCAAATTCGCCTCTGTATTTAGAACCAGCAACCATTGAAGAAAGGTCAAGGCATATTATTCTTTTGTCTTTTAAAGTTTCCGGCACATCACCCTGAGTTATTTTAGAAGCAAGGCCTTCAGCTATAGCTGTTTTTCCAACACCTGGGTCACCAACAAGGCAAGGGTTGTTCTTGGAACGTCTGCTTAATATCTGTATAACTCTTTCTATCTCTCTGTCTCTTCCTACAATAGGGTCAAACTTATTTTCAGAAGCAAGCTTATTAAAATCCCTGCTGTATTTATCAAGGGTAGGTGTTGTTGACTCTTCTGCGGAATCCTGAGCCTGTTCCATGCCTACAGCCGGTGTTTTCTGGCCTTTTTCGCCTTCGCCCAAAAGCTCCATTATTTCCTCATAAAGACGCTGTATATTAACGCCTAAAACAACAAGTATCCTAACGGCTATGCAGTCACTTTCACCCAAAAGCGCAATTAAAATATGCTCTGTACCTATATATCCGCTGCCCATATTTAAAGCAATCTGTACACTTCTGTCAATTACTCTTTTTACCCTTGGTGTATAACCCTGAGGGACGCCTTTGCCTGTATTTATGCCTATTGTTGAGGCTATTTTTTCGGCTATATCTTTTTTGGTTATTCCTTGGCTTTCAATAGCTTTGGCAGATACCGAATCACTTACCTCAGCTAAACCTATTAAAATATGTTCTGTACCTATATAATCATGACCAAGCTCGGAAGCTGCCTGCTGCGCCATGTCTATAACTTCCTGAGCTTTGCGCGTAAAACCTATATTCATGGTATTCCTCCTTTAATTAAGCTGAACAAAAGCCTTGCAGACCAAAGAAATGGTATATCAATTATTATTTTGCAAATCAGATTAAAATTATCCTTTTTAAGAATTAATAATTAAAACAAAATGTTTGTCAGCCACTTAGACTTTTGATTGCTAAAGTTTATCTAAATTAAAAGACTCATATTGAGCCTTTTAATATTCTGATTATAGCACAAATTATTTTTTTGTCACTATTTATTTTTATTATTAATTAAAAATAAAGTGTGAAAAAATACTAATTATAAACTTTTATTTACTTAAAATCCGAATTTTTCGAAAATTTCTCCCTTAGGTGTACTTTTTATATCAAATTCATTTTTGTTAAATTGGAATTTAAGCCGACTAGACCACAATGCAGTTGAGTAATATCCGCGCTTTTTATAAAAAGATTTATTATATTTACTATCCCCGTAAAGTCCATAACCTCGGCTTGAAAACTGCACTCGAATTTGATGATGCCTTCCGGTTAAAAGCTTTATTTCAACTAAAGATAAGTATTCAAAATCGTCATCAGCTATTGTTTTAATTTTATTATACTCAAGAACAGCTTTTTTTGCACCCTTTTTACTTTTATCGGCTATTGAAGAAATATTATTCCTTCCATCTTTAACCATATAATCCTCAAAACGTCCGCTATCCGCAATATCTCCGCATACAACAGCATAATAATACTTCTCTATTTTACCTGATGTAAGGTCATCTGAAAGAGCGGCAGCTGTTTTTCCGTTTTTGGCAAAAAGCACTATTCCCCCTACTGGCCTATCAATACGGTTGATAATAAAACATTCTTTGCCGCAGTGTTTTTCTACATTTGTCTTTAAATCTTCATCACCGGTTTTATCCGGCTGCGACGGAATACCACATTCTTTTTCCACAGCAATAAAATAATTGTTTTCGTATAATACTTTAATATCCATAGCTTAATAACACTCCGTTGCGGCTTTTAATAAAAACATCTATTTTTCCATTATCAGTTAAATACATATTTTCACTTTCATCACCGTTGCTGTTAAATACAACATTAAACTTTTTGCCATTTTCGGCTCCACACCTCCAAACAGGTATAGACACCGTCATATCATATTCGTTATTATTAAAAGCTGCTATCATAATATTATGGCCATCAAATCTACCATATGAAATTAGGCCTGTGCCTTCATTTAAAAACATAACTGAGCCGTTTTTAAGCACACTGTTATCTTTTCTTAATTTTATTACAGCTTTGTGAAACTCTATAAGGTCTTTGTCTTCTTTGCCCCAAGGATAAGTTCTACGGTTATCGGGGTCAGTCCAGCCAGTAAGTCCAGCCTCATCACCATAATAAACAGTCGGAGCTCCCGGCCAAGTCATTTGAAAAAGAACAGCTTCACGGAATATATTTTTATTAATACCCTCTGATGCGCTTATGCTGCCGTTTGTGGCAATGCGGCCTTCAGACATATTTGTTCTTGTTAAAAATCTTGAATGGTCATGGTTAGAAAGCTGATTCATGGCACTTACAAGGGACTGATGTGGAAGCCTTGCCATTGCCTGAACCATTGCATTTGCAAAAGCCACACCGTTATTATATAAATCACGGTTAAAATAATCACTGTGCTTTTCCATACCAGTAAAAAAGTATGAAACCGGCTCCATAAACGCATCGTAATTCATTACCGTATCCCATTGGTTGCCTGTGAGCCACGAAGACGCGTCGCCGTAATGCTCAGCTAATATAACGGCATTAGGGTTTGTATCTTTAACTCTTTTTCTGAACTTACGCCAAAAATAATGATTAAAGCCTTCTGTTTTGCCCAAATCAGCACCTACATCAATTCTCCAACCGTCAGCATAGTACGGTTTTTTAAGCCACTTAGCTGCTGTATCCATAATGTTTTTCATTAATTCATGGGAATCCTCATAATTAAGCTTAGGATGATTGTTAAGTCCCCACCAGCATTCATAGCTTTCATTTTCCGGCCAGCCGTTTTCGTCGTGCCAAATAAAATAATTCTTATACCTGCTTTCTTTACTGTGGAAAGCTCCTGTTGACTCTGTTCCGCTTTTTGTATAAATATGCTCTCTGTCAAGCCATTTATTAAATGCACCGCAGTGGTTGAAAACACCGTCTAATATAATTTTTATGCCATGCTCATGGGCTTTTTGAACAAGCAGAGCAAAAAGTTTGTCAGACTCCTCAAGATTTGTTCTATTCGTTGTTCTTACTATATATCTTTCAGCATTTTCGTTTGAATGTTCGCCTTTTTCAAGTATTCTGCCCTTATCCTGAACAATTTTGCCTATATGTGGGTCAATATGGCTGTAATCCTGTGTATCATATTTATGGTTGCTTGGTGAAACAAAAAGCGGGTTAAAATAAACCGCCTCAATTCCTAAACTGCTTAAATACGGCAGTTTATCAATTGCACCCTGTAAATCTCCGCCATAAAAATTTCTTACATCGTCGGAAGATGGAACCTCATTCCAATCTTTTTTAAATACAACAGGCTTTCCCAAATACATATATTCGTTTGTAATAACATTATTGCTTTTATCGCCATCACAAAACCTATCTACATATATTTGATACATAACAGCGCCATTTATCCATTCAGGTATATCAAAACCGTATATAATCATAAAATCAGCGTAATGCAATATCTCCTTGCTTACACCAACTTTAGAGTAATAATATGTTTTTTCTCCTCTTTTTATCTCAAAATAATATTTTAAAATATCCTCATAGTATTCTAAGTCACAGAAATAAAAATCAAAGCCGTTTATGGTTTCGAACTTTTCCATTTTAACTATATTGCTGCCAGCTACAATACAAACAGAATCAATATCATTTTCCGCAACCCTTATTTTAACAGTTACTCTCTCACCTTTTTTAGGGTTAGACGGAAATCTATAGTACTCTGTTTCATCACTGAATACAGCCAATCTATTTAATTCAGTTATATAGTTTTCCAAATTCACCACTCCCGCATAGAGTATATTATTTTAAAACATATATTTTGTCAACAAAACCATCATACCAATACTAATAAGTGATAATGCTTATTCAAAAAACGCAGTATGTGAAAAAGACAGTCCATATAGGACTGCCTTTTTCACAAAGAGAAGGTATTTCAAAGTGGGATTGCAGTGTAACTGCTTAATATTTGGGAATCTCCACATACATTATAATACCACAATGTTAATTTTTTGTCTATAACTATTTAAAAAATTTTTAGCTGCTGTAATTTTCTAAAACCCTATTGAGGCTATAGTCTCCAACTACAGAAAAACCTTTTTTTAATCTTTCTTTTTCAATATCACTTAAACCATTTGTGTCAATGGATGTTATCTCTTTAATTGCGCTTTTTATACCGTTTTCCTCGTAATAAACAGTAATATATCCGTCTTTTTCGCAAACAATATATCTTTGTGAGTCTTTACCGTAAACAGTTTTACGCATTACCACTTCCTGAGGTGAAAAAGATATTATGTCCCAATTTGTGTAATATTTAACCATATCGTCAAAAGTCAAACCAAGCATAAAATACGGTGGCTCGTCCTCAGTAACTTTTGTAGAGCCTTCATCTGCATAATAATATTGGTAAACCATTTTTGTGGATGGATTAATCTTGTTGTCTGTTGCCAAAACAGTGGCGTCCTCACTATACATATTTTCTTCTTCATCATTGCTGTTATCAGATAACAATGAGTAATTATTCCTAACATGATTTAATGCTGTATAATACCCAGCAAAGCCGCATACAACACATAAAACAACTGTTATGCTGATAATTATTAATTTATTTCGGTTCATAATATATCCCCTTTCAGGGATATTATGGACAAAGCATAATACAATTATTCATTTTACAGCACAAACCTTTGGTTTTTATCGTAACGAAAAAACACTTTTACATTTCATTTATCAAATGCAAAAGTGTTTTTTTAATTATAAAAGTGAAAACTTTTCACATAGAGCTGCCAGTTTTCTTCCGCCTGGCAGCATATAAATGTCTTCTCTAAGTATACCCTTTATAAAGAGCATTACGAAGAAATAAACAATCATGCTTATTAAAATTGACACCAAAGTAATTAATGTATTGTTAGGCATCACCATAAACAACCCTTTATATGCTCCATAGCAAACAGCGCCCATTATTAAAGAAGCAAAGAGCGGTTTAAATAAAAGGTCTGTAAGCTTAAGGCGCATACGAGTTATTCTTTTAAGCGCCATCAAATTAAGCGAAGATGCAACAGCATAGCAGGCTATAGTTGATATAACTGCTCCTTTAACATTTATAGCCGGTATAACAATAAGTACATAATTAAAGAATATCTTAGTTATTGCGCCCCAAAATGCATTTATTGCCGGTATACGCACCTTACCTATTCCTTGCAAAGTACCAGTTACTATCTGAGATAATGCCAAGAAAATAATAGAAATAGAGCCTATTCTTAAAAGCTCTCCACCTTCAGGTACAGTAGGGAAAAGCATAAGCAGTATCTGGTCTGCCAAAACAGCCATACCTATAGCCGCTGGAACAGATATTACCATTGAAATTTTAATTGCGGCATTTATCTTTCTTTCTACTGCACTTCTGTCTTTTAGTGCCATAGAAGCCGCTATATTAGGCACAGCTGCCGTTGCTATAGATGTTGAAATAGCAACAGGCAGTGTTGTAAGAACAACATATTTTCCCTGAAGCTGGCCATACAAAACCTCGGCTTCTTTGTTTGTAAATGCGCCAGATTCCAAAAGACGCGACATAACCATAGACATATCTACAAGATTAGTTATGCTGTATATAGCCGTTCCTATTATTATAGGTATGGCTGTTGAAAGCAGTATTTTTAAAATAGTCGATGTTGACTCTATCTCATAGCCTCTTACTGGCCTGCGGTTTCGCTTTTTAATACTTTTTGAATTAAGCCAGTACACAAAAAGCATAACCAAAAGACCGGCTAAAGCACCTATTCCTGTACCTGCCGTACCGCCCGCTGCGCTTAAAGCAACCGACTGTTTAATAAATATATAGGCCAGCAAAACGCTGAATACTGCATTAAAAATCTGCTCTACAATTTGCGAAAAGGCAGTTGGAACCATATTGTTCATGCCTTGAAAATAACCTCTTAAAACAGACATTATGCCAACTATAAATATAGTCGGAGCCAGTGTTAAAAGTGTATAGTAGGCACCGGGTATTTTACAAATATTAACTGCTATAGGCTGAGCAAACAGCATTAAAAGCACCATAAAAAACAGTCCCATAGCCGCCGAAAATGCAAGAGAAACCTTAAAAACTCTGTGGGCATTTCTATACTGTTTTAAAGCAAGTCTTTCGGAAACCATTTTTCCAATAGCTGCCGGAAGTCCTGCTGACGAAAGTATAAGCAGGAAATTATAAACCTGGTATCCGGCTGAATATATGGCGTTTCCGCTGTCGCCTATAATAGCCGTCATAGGCACTCTGTAAAGAAAGCCTATAAACCGCACTATCATACTGGCTGCCGCAAGTATAGCCGCCTGTTTTATAAAAGAGCCGCCTTTTTTCTTCTCCATGGCACACCTACATCCATACTAACATAAACACAATTTATTCAAAGTATCAATCGTTGTTCTCAGCCTGCTGAGCTCGATTTCTGGCTTTCTTTCTCTGCTGAGAATCAAGTATTTTTTTCCTCATTCTAAGGCTTTGAGGTGTAACCTCAACAAGCTCGTCATCAGCTATAAACTCAAGACACTGTTCAAGGCTCATTTCAATAGGCGGAACAAGCTTTAAAGCTTCATCGGAAGCCGAAGTACGCATGTTTGTAAGCTGTTTCTTTTTACATACGTTTACTTCCATATCATCAGCTCTTGAATTTTTACCAACAATCATTCCGGCATAAACCTTAACCCCAGCGCCTATAAATAAGTTTCCTCTGTCCTGAGCATTGAAAAGACCATAAGCAACAGCCTCACCACTTTCAAAAGCAATAAGTGAACCCTGAGAACGCTTTGCTATTTCGCCCTTATATGGCTCATAATCTGAAAATACAGAGTTTAAAATACCGTTTCCTTTTGTATCTGTAAGGAACTCGTTTTTATATCCTATAAGGCCTCTTGCAGGTATTGAGAATACAAGCCTTGTATATCCGCCTTTTGAAGGATACATGTCAGTCATTTCACCTTTACGTGAGCCAAGTTTTTCAATAACTGAACCCACAAACTCTTCAGGTACGTCGATATAAACTTTCTCCATAGGTTCGCATTTTTCGCCGTTAATTTCTTTAAAAAGAACATGTGGCTTAGCAACTTGGAACTCAAAACCTTCACGGCGCATAGTTTCTATAAGTATTGAAAGATGAAGCTCTCCACGGCCTGAAACCTTAAAAGCTTCTGTTGTTTCAGTGTCCTCTACTCTTAAGCTTACATCTGTATTAAGCTCTTTGTAAAGTCTGTCCCTTAAATGTCTGCTTGTTACAAACTTGCCTTCTGTACCAGCAAACGGGCTGTCATTTACAGAAAATGTCATTGAAATTGTAGGCTCTGAAATTTTAACAAATGGCAGCGGCTCAGGATTTTCAACTGAACAGATAGTATCTCCAATATGAATGTCAGATATTCCAGAAATTGCTACAATAGCGCCGAAAGATGCTTCTTTAACTTCTACTCTTTCAAGGCCTTCATATACATAGAGCTTGCTTATTTTAACTTTCTGATTCTTTTCAGGGTCATGAATATTAACAATAGAACATTCATCATTTACATGAATAGTTCCATTTTCAATTTTTCCTATACCTATTCTTCCTACATACTCGCTGTAGTCAATAGTTGTGATTAAAGACTGAAGTGGAGCATCTTTATCTCCTTCTGGCGCTGGTATATGGTTAATAATTGTTTCAAAAAGGCATTTCATATCTGTTCCCGGTACATCTGGGTCAAGAGTTGCTACGCCGTTTCTTGCAGAAGCAAAAACGAAAGGTGAGTCAAGCTGTTCATCACTTGCGTCAAGCTCCATAAACAGTTCAAGAACCTCATCAACAACCTCTTTGCATCTTGCTTCTGGCCTATCCATTTTGTTAACACAAACAACAACAGGAAGGTCAAGCTCAAGAGCTTTTCTTAAAACAAATCTTGTCTGTGGCATTGGGCCTTCAAATGCATCAACAACCAATACAACACCGTTAACCATTTTAAGTACACGCTCAACCTCTCCGCCGAAGTCAGCATGTCCCGGTGTATCTACAATATTAATTTTACAGCCGTTATAATGCACAGATGTATTTTTTGAAAGTATAGTTATGCCTCTTTCTCTTTCTATATCGCCGGAGTCCATAACTCTGTCCTGAACAACTTGGTTTGAGCGGAATGTGCCGCTTTGCTTTAAAAGTACGTCTACAAGTGTAGTCTTGCCGTGGTCTACATGGGCAATAATGGCTACGTTACGTATGTCTTCTCTTTTTGTTCTCATTAAAATTACTCCCAACATAAAACTAATTAAATCAATTATCACTAACCAAAATATTTTACCATACGGCAAAAATATTATCAAATTTTTTTCGCAAAAAATTGAAAATAATGACAATAAAACCAAAAAAACATTTGTGTTTTTAAACTCAATAAAGTCTTAATTTTTGTTTATTTTTAACAACAAAACTTATTTTTATTAATACGAAATTAAAAAAAGCCTTCCCAAAATATGGGAAAGCTGTTTTGTATAACCTGTTATCTATATATCAAATGCCAAAATTGTACAGTTGACTATATTTCAAATGGATTATATGCGTGTTACATTAGCAGCCTGTGGTCCTTTAGCGCCCTGAACAACTTCGAATTCTACCTGCTGGCCTTCTTCAAGTGTTTTGTAACCTTCTGCCTGGATAGCTGAGAAGTGAACAAAAACATCGTCTTCGCCTTCAACAGAAATGAATCCGAAACCTTTTTCTGCGTTAAACCACTTTACTGTACCTTTTTTCATTTAAAAATCCTCCTACTTTTAAAGCAAAATATTAATTGGAACAGTTAAAAGAATAGCACAGTTTCCAAAGAGTGTCAACAGTTTATTTCATTAATGAAATTCTTTTTGGTTACATTCAACAACCATATTGCTCATCTTTCAACAAATTTTGACATGTAATTGCATTTCTAGCCAATTCATCACATCTTTCATTTTCCAAATTGTCATTATGGCCTTTAACCCATACAAACTTAACGCTATGTTTTTTTAATAAAGCTGAAAGTCTTATCCAAAGGTCACTGTTTGAAGCTTTTTCAGTTTTAGTTCTCATCCAGTTATTTTTCTCCCATTTTTCCATCCAGCCTTTGTTAATTGCATCAACTACATACTTTGAGTCACTGTAAAGAGTAACATTGCAAGGCTCTTTTAAAGCTGAAAGCGCTTCTATAACTGCCAATACCTCCATTCGGTTGTTTGTTGTCTTTTCATAGCCCGCCGAGATTTCTTTTCTAACACCTTTATATATAAGGACAGCGCCATAACCGCCTTTTCCAGGATTTCCAGAGCATGCCCCGTCGGTATAAACATCAACTGATTTCATTAGCTTTCTCCTTTTTCAATATAGCCAGACCGGAATCCAAATCTTCAATAGTTGTAATTTTAATGTTATCATAACTGCCTTCAACTATTTTTACATTTCCGCCGCTTATTTCCACAACCGACGCATCATCCGTTACATCCAAGTCTGGCGGCAAGTTTTCATAAGCTTGTTTAATTAAATTATACTCAAAAGTCTGTGGTGTCTGAACAGCACACAAAGAACTTCTTTTAAGTGTTTTAGTAACCATACCGTTTGAATCCACTTCTTTTATAGTATCTTTAACATCTACTACCGGAATACAAGCACCATATTTTTCAGCTGATTTCAGCGTTTTTGTTATTATTTCTTCTGTAACAAACGGCCTTACACCATCTTGAATCATAACATACCGGCATTTGCCTTCAAGAAATTTAATACCGTTATAAACTGAGTTATACCTTTCTTTTCCACCTTCTATAACACTGTAAGCAGTTTTTTTGCAGTATTCTTTGCATAAATCAGAGCAAGTTTTAATATCGTCTTTAGGCGCAACAATTACAATCATATCAACTTTGTCACACATATCAAACTTACTTATTGTAATAGCCAGTATAGGTACACCATTAAGTTTTAAAAATTGTTTTTTTACATCACTTTTCATCCGTGAGCCTTTACCAGCTGCCATAATAAGGCAAGCACAGTTTACCATTTTTACCTCCATAAAAAACATGTCCATGCCATAAGGCACAGACATATAATTTTAATCCTTCTTTTTGCCGAATATCATTCTTCCGGCAGCCGTTTGAAGCACGCTTGTTACAACAACATCTATAGTTTCACCAATAAACTTGCTTCCGCCATCAATAACAATCATGGTTCCATCATTAAGATACGCAATTCCTTGGCCGTACTCTTTACCGCTTTTAATAATTGTTACATTCATTTCTTCACCTGGAAGAACAACAGGTTTTATAGCGTTTGAAAGCTCGTTTATATTAAGAACTTTAACACCTTGAAATTCCGCAACTTTATTAAGGTTAAAATCGTTTGTAACAACAAAAGCATCAAGCTTTTCAGCCATTTTAAGCAGTTTAGAGTCAACTTCCATAGGTTCTTTAATGTTAAAGTCAACAATTTCAACGCTTACAGCAAGCTGTTTTTGTATTTCGTTAAGTATATCAAGACCCCTGCGGCCCCTATTCCTTTTAAGAGAATCCGACGAGTCGGCTATATGCCTGAGCTCCTCCAGAACAAAATTAGGTATTATTATTTTTCCCTCAATAAAGCCAGTTTTAAGCAAATCAAGTATACGTCCGTCTATAATAACGCTTGTGTCAAGTATTTTAGGCTTTCCGTAAGTAATGTTTTTATTAATGCTGCGAGTATTTTCCAAAATAGAGCTGAAACCGCCTATTTCATCTTTTTTACTCCGTGCAACTCTGTATCCCAGAACACCAAATACAATGTTTAAAATTATAATAATGCATGAACCTATAAATCCGTATTTGCTGGCTGCTATACCAAGAAGATTGGCTATTACTAAGCCGACTATTATACCAAATATACTGGTTAAAAGCTCTTTAAGGCTCATTCTGCTAAGTTTTGCAGCAGTCTTGTCCATCATATTAATTATGGCATTGCTTATAATATGAGCAAATATAAAAAAGAAAATTATTCCAAGTATTACACCAGCTATAATATAAGAATATGATGGCACAAAATCCCCTATTTTTTCTATATTTGCGTTATAAATTAACTTTAAAAACAAGCACATAATAAAAGTAAATATAATACTTTCAACCAGCTCAAGAACTCGTTTTATAATACATTACCCCCTTTCATACTGTAAAATTCAGGTAAATTCCTGATTAGTATATAATATCAGTAAAATAATTCTTTCGCAAGATATTCTTCGGCTTTATCTTTTTCCATTTTTTTCGAAAAAACGACTTCGCTTAAAACTATCTGCTTGGCATTATTAAACATTTTTTTCTCAGCGCCTGAAAGGCCTCTCTGCCTTTCTCTAAGGCACAGACTTCTGGCAACTTCCGCCACTTCACTTATTTTTCCTGTACGTATTTTTTCAAGGTTTTCTTTATAACGCACATTCCAGTTGCTCTGTATTGCGGCATGAGAAGAAACAGCTTTTTTAAGCGCCTCTGATATTTCGGACTCACTTGCAACAGGTCTTAAACCTATAACTTCAGCTTTTGATACGCCAACTTTAATTTTAAGGTTGCCGTTAGGTATACGAATAATATAATGCATTTCTTCGCAGCCGTTTACAGCCTCTGTTTCAACGTTTTCAATTACACCTGCCCCATACATAGGGTATACAATTTTTGCTCCTTCTTTAAACATTCTGACACATCCTTTTTAATCCCAGCAAATAAAACTATAACATACTGTTAATATTTGCATATTAAACAGTAAACATACCAGAACTTGTATATAGTGTTTAGCTTAAAGCATAAACTAAACAGCGTGAAAGATTGTTTAGGCTATAGAAAAAGTGTTTTTTATACCATTAAAATCCTCAATATAACAACGTTTTAGTATAATTTTACAGATATACAGAAATATTATATCACAGTTTTAAAAGCAAATCAAAAATATTTTATTTTATCAGCAAGTAAATTATATGTCAATATAAAAACTATGTATTTTGGTAAAGAGTTAATAATTTACTATACTATTAATGTTATATTTTTATATTGACACTGTGTATCTTTAATGCTAAATTAAAAGCATAATGTAACCATAACAAGTAGTATTTAAAACAACATGGAGGCCAAGTATGTCTAATTTTCAAATTTTTACAGACGGTTCGGCTGATATTCCTTTAAATATAGCTGATGAAAAACAAATAAGCATTATACCTTTTTATATTTCATTTGATTCAGAACATTATTATAAAGAGTTATTTGAAATATCAAGAGAAGAATTTTTTGACAAATTGATAAACAAAAAGCTTTTTCCAAAAACATCTTTGCCATCTGTTCAGGATTATATAGACTCCTTTACCCCTGCTTTGGAAAAAGGAAATGACATTGTATGCTTTACTATTACAGATACATTAAGCGGTTCATACCATTCAGCTTTAACAGCAAAAGAAATTCTTACAGAAAAGTTTGCAGAAAGAGAAATATATATAATTAATTCTTGGGCTGCAACAGGCGCAACTCAACTAATGGTTTACGAAGCATGTCGAATGAGAGATAACGGCTTAAGCGCTAAAACAGTTTTTGAAGTAAGCGAAAAAATGAAAAAAGAGCTTAGAATAATGTTTATGGTTGGCGCTCTTACACATCTCGAAAAAGGCGGAAGAATAGGAAAGCTTGTTTCTCTTTCCGGCGGTATACTTAAAATTAAGCCACTTATTGAACTTAAAAACAGTGAAATTAATGTTGCTGGTGTTGTACGCAGCCGTAAGAACGGCCTTAAAAAGCTTGTAGAAATAACAAAAGAACATTTTATAAAAAATAATGAAAACCCTAAAAATTATGTTTTTACAATAGGCACAACAAACACCCCTGAAGAAGTTCCCGTATTCTTTGATGAACTTAAAGAAAAATTGCCATCAGAAAATTTTATATCACCTTTTTATATAGGTGCCACAATAGCATCGCATACAGGCCCTGATACTGTAGGTGTGTGCTTTGTTAAAAAATACGAATGTTATGTATAAAAAATCTTATATTATCACACTAAAACGCCGCAGACAATTAAATGTCTGCGGCTCATTTTTATACTTTTATTTCAACACGGCTTCCGCCTGTTTTTCTTTTTGTTACTAAAATCTGTTTATCTATTCGTTCTTTAAGCTCTGAAACATGAGAAATAATACCAACTAACTTATTGCTGTCTGTAACTTTTAAAAGCGCTCTTACTGCCTGTTCAAGGGATTGAGAGTCAAGAGAGCCAAACCCTTCATCAATAAACATTGTATCAATTTTTATCCCGCCACAGCTTGACTGTACTTGTTCTGAAAATCCCAAAGCCAAAGACAGCGCTGCCTTAAATGATTCTCCGCCAGAAAGGCTTTTTATACTCCTTACCGATGATGTATAGTGGTCTATTATATCAATTTCAAGACCTGTACGACTTCTTAAATTATCAGCTTCTGTACGTCTTTTCATTTCATACTGGCCATCTGTCATAATCATAAACCTTGTATTTGCTCTATTAAGTATCATGTCAAAATAGGCTGATTGAATATACGCTTCTAATGTAATTCTTTCTTTGCCTGGTATATTTCCATTTGCCGTATCCGAAAGAGGCTTTATAATTTTAAGCCTGTTTTCGTATTCTTTAAGGTATTTTGTTTTTTGTTTAATGTTGTCATATGCCTTTTTATTGCTGAAAATTCTATTTTGAATTAAGTTTATTTTCTCATTCAGGTTATTTTTATTGGCTGTTATTTTATCTCTTTCAATTCTTAAAGCTGAAATATCGTAGCTGTTTAAGTTTTCTTTCTGAGCTTTAAGCGTTTTTATTTTAGAATCATTTTCTATTATAAGTTTATTTAAAGAGTCAAAATCTATTTGGGCATTTTCAATTTTTGTTTCATGCTCTTTTTTTAAATCACTTAATTTTTTTATTTGATTAAGAGCCTCCGACTTATTTTTATATATAAGGCTTTTATTTATAACTTCTAGCTGCTCCATGTTAGACTTATTTTGAGCTGCATAATAAGTTATTTCATTTTGAAGCTTAGTTATATATTCTTTACCAGCGGAAATACGTTTTTCAGTTTCTTCCGATTTTTCAGCTGATTTAATCTTTAATTCTTCATCTTTTTTCTTATTATTTAAAAGCTCTGTTAAGTTTTGCTCCATAATTTTATTATTTTCAGCTTCATTGCTTATTATTTCAGGTATATCATTTACAGCTGTATTTTCTGGCACAAAAGCACAACCTTTTTTTATTTCATTTTCAAAAGATATAAATATGCCCTTTGCCTTCCCCGCTTCAGAGCTTAAAGCGCTTGTTTTGCTGTTTACAGCTTCTCTTTGGCTCTTTAATATTTCAAGTTCGTTATAAGAAGGCGCATTTTCTGAAAGCTCTGCTTTTTTAGGATGTATAGTTGAGCCACAAACAGGACACACTTGTCCCTCTTTAAGGTCTTTTGCCATAAGGCCTGCCTGCTCATTAAAATACGCTCTTTCTTTTTGCAGATAAAGCTGTGTTATTTCATTATTTTTATTATATGAAGCGATATATTCATTTTTTGCCTTATTATAATCATTTAAAGCCTTATTATAATTCTTATATAATTCCTGAAATTTTATTATTTCGTTTTTTGCTCTTTCTAAATCTTTAAGTTTAAATTCAATTTCTTTAATTTCGCTTTCTGTGTTTTTTAGCCTTTCAACAGTATTTTTATATTCTTCAAGCTCCTTTTCAAGCTGATTTAATTTAATATTAGATTTTTGAAGCATTTTAGTGTTATCTGATATTAACTTATCATACTCATTAATTTTGCTGTGCAGATTATCGGCTCTTTCGTACACATCCATTTGAGAGTTAATACTGTGTACATCTTTTTCTATTTCAGCTATGTCTTTTTTCAGCTCAAGAGCTTTTTGAACATTTTCATAACTTTTTTCAAGAAGCGGTCTGTTTTCATTTTCAAAGCTTAAGGCATCGTTAAGTGCCTTTTCAATGTTTATAGCCTGCTCTGCTTTACCCATAACAACATTTAAGTCCTCAAGGCGTTTTTCCTCTGACTTAAGTTCAGTATTGTACAAAGAAAGCTCATCAGTATCTGCATTTTCTATTCTCAAAATCTCACTTAAAACTTCTTCATATCCATTTGAGTAATCAGCAGTTAAAGCTCCTGTAGGCGTTTCAACAGATAATAACACGTTTTCAATTTCAGATTTGGTAGAGTCATATTTATTTTTCAGCTCTAAAGTTTCGCTTTTTAGTTTTTCTTGGCAAATCTCAAATTTTTGTGTTGAGAATATCTCTCTAAATACTCTGTTACGCTCTTTTGTTTGCTCTGTTATAAAGCGCATAAAGTCGCCCTGAGCAATCATCGAAATTTGAGAAAACTGTGAAAAATTAACACCTAATATATTTTCTATCTTTTCATTTACAGTTTTATATCCGCTTATAACGCTTTTGTCTGGTAAAATTAGTTCAGCCTCAGCTTTTTGTTTAATGAGCTTGTCGCCTCTTTTAGACTTTCTTGTATATTCTGGATTTCTTTTTACATTATAAATGCAATCACGGTGCTGAAATTCCATTTCAACATAAGTTTCAGTATCATCAGATGAATATTTGCACCTAAGCATTGAAGGCTCTCTTACCTTTCCGCTTGCAGTACCAAAAAGAGCAAAACTAATAGCATCAAAAATACTTGTTTTGCCTGCACCTGTATCACCTGCTATAAGAAAAATACCTTTGCTGCCCAAAAGGGACAAATCTATTTCTGTTTTGGAGTCATACGGTCCAAAAGCCGATATTATTAATTTTAGCGGTCTCAAACTAATTCCTCCTCAACGCTTTCAAATACTCTGTTTATCTCTTTAAGCTGTTCACTGCTTACAGGCATATTATTTTGAATTTCAAAAAGCTCGCAAAACAGCTCTGTTGGGCTTTTGTTTGTATTAACATTATTTACAAAAGTTTCGGAGTTAGTTTTAGCTCTTGTATTGTCATATTCTATATTCATTATGTTTGGGTATATGCTTCTTAATTTGCCTATAGCGTCTATTATTTCATCATCATCTTTAAGGACTATTTTTATATAATCATCAGTTTTTGTGTTTATATAATTTGCTCTGCTTGTAATTTGGTCATAATATCCTTTTACCTCACGCATGTCATGCAGTGGCACAAAAGGTATTTTATTTATAGCAACACTACCCTTTTCGTTTAAATCAACAATAACCATAGCTTTTTTTTGATTTATCTCAGAAAAAGAGTACTTCAGAGGCGACCCGCTGTAAATAATATTTTTACCCATACTTTGTGGGCCATGTATATGGCCTAAAGCTGTATAATCGAATGTTTTAAAAAGCAATGCATCTACATTATCAATGCCGCCTACAGAAATCTCCTCAGAATCACTTCTTTGAGCACCGGTTACAAACTGATGGGCAACAATAACATTTCTATCATTTTCATTTATCGGAGTATTTTCCAAAACAGTTTTTAAAGCTGAATTATAGTCCGTAATTTCTTTATCCTCGTAGTACCTTTTCACATTTGCCGGTTTTATAAAAGGCAACAGATATATATTTACTTTTCCATATTTATCTTCAAAAACGTATTTTTCAACTTTCCCATTGTATACACCAGAAAAATAAACACCGCTTTTTGACATAATTCCTGAACCAAAGGCTATTCTTTGTGGGGAATCATGATTTCCGCTTACAGCGTATATTTTAATGCCTTTTTGAGAAAGCTCGGTAATAAACCAATCAAAAACTTCTACTGCTTCTGCCGGAGGAACACTTTTATCGTATATATCGCCTGCAATAATAACTGCATCGGCTTCTTGCTTTAACGCAGTATCTATAACCTGCTTTAAAACAAATACTTGGTCATCCAGCATTGAAAACTCATTTACCTTTTTTCCAATGTGCATATCTGAAATGTGTATAAACCTCAAAACATCACGCTCCTGTCAGATATTGTAAAATAATTATATCAAAACATAGATTATATTCAATTATGACAAAAAAAATTATAATATAGAATTTTTTTGTTGTTTATATGTTAATAATATGGTAGAGTAATGTTTATTGTAATACTATTTTAATCTTTTATAGGGGGTTATAAAATGGAAGGAACAATTTGGACATTAGTGCCGCCTATACTGGCTATTACTTTGGCACTTATTTCAAAAGAAGTTTACTTCTCACTCTTTGCCGGTATATGTGCCGGTGCGCTTTTTTACTCCAATTTTGCCATAAGCGGGGCAATTTCCACAACAGTGGACATAATGAGCAGCAAGGTAGGCGGAAATATCTGTATTATAATTTTCCTTGTGCTCCTTGGTATGATGGTTGCTCTTATGTCAAAGTCCGGAGCATCTAAAGCATATGGAAAATGGGCGTCTAAAAACATTAAAACAAAGCGTGGAACTCTTTTGGCAACTGTAGCATTAGGCGTACTTATATTCGTAGACGATTATTTTAACTGTCTTACGGTTGGTACAATAATGAGCCCTATTACAGACAAGCAAAAGATTTCAAGAGCCAAATTAGCGTACATTATCGACGCTACAGCAGCGCCTGTATGTATTATTTCACCTGTTTCCAGCTGGGCAGCAGCTGTAAGTTCTTCACTTCCTGAAGACACAACACTTGACGGTTTTGTTATGTTCTTAAAATCAATTCCGTTTAACTATTATGCTATATTTACAATTATAATGCTGCTTATGCTTATTATACTTAATTTTGATTTTTCAAAAATGAAAGAATATGAGCTTAAATACGGCAGCAGCATTACAGGAACAAAAGCAGAAATTGAAGATGAAATTCAATCTGGTGAAAGAGGAAAGGTTTGTGACCTTATAATTCCTATTTTAGCCCTTGTAGTATTTTGTATAGGTGCTATGCTTTATACTGGCGGAATACTTGATGGCAATGGAATTATTAACTCATTTGCAAACTGCGACTCATCATTCTCACTTGTTATAGGTTCTTTCTTTACAATGATTGTTATAGCACTTTTATACCTTCCAAGAAAGGTTATAACATTCAAACAGTTTGCTGAGTCACTTCCAGAAGGATTTAAGGCAATGGTTCCTGCTATACTTATACTTACATTTGCATGGACATTAAGCGGTGTTTGCGGTGATGAATATCTCCAGATTGGCACTTATGTAAAAGGAGTTATAAATAACAGCAGCCTGCCACATGCCATTATCCCTTGCATATTCTTCCTTGTATCTTTATTCCTTGGTTTTTCAACAGGTACATCATGGGGAACATTTGCAATACTGCTTCCTATAGTATGTGCAATATTTAACTCAGAAGCAACAAACATTATGATTTTATCAATGTCATCAGTTATGGCTGGAGCTGTATGCGGCGACCACATTTCACCTATTTCTGATACAACAATACTTTCATCAACAGGTGCTCAGTGTAACCATATTGAACATGTAAACACACAGATTCCTTATGCTTTGCTTATAGCAGGAATATCATTTGTATGTTACTTAGTTGGCGGCTTTACTGGCAATGGCTATATAGGTCTTGTTTTAGGCGTTATAGCAACACCTGTTATACTTTTTGGATTATACAAAAAGCATAGAGAAGAGTAAAACATAAAACTTTATAAGCAAGTTATAAAAACAAAAATTCCCGCAAACAATGTAGTTTGCGGGTTATTTTTTATAGATTTTATAAAAACTAATTTCTAAATTTTTATAGCTTAATAAAATATTATTCCGATTTTATTTTCTAACCTAATTCAATTCGTCCCTGTTTATAGCATTATACAGCATTTTTCTTGCTATAACAGATGCATTGGCACTTCCGTCACCGTTTTCAAGCACAACTGAAACGGCATATTGCGGATTATCCGCCGGAGCAAAACCTACAAACCACAAATGGTCATTTCCGGATGGATTTTCGGCTGTTCCTGTTTTTCCTGCTACTTGAAAATAATCAGAGTTGGCGTTATATCCTGTTCCCCTGTTTATAACCTCAATCATCATTTCTTTAAGCTTATCGCACTCATCAGGAGTTAATATATTGGCGTATGTTTCTGGAATTGTAGTATCAACTGTAACTCCGTCATAATTTTCAACATGGTCAATAATATAAGGCTTCATCATAACACCGTTATTAGCTATAGCCTGAGCAATGCTTGCCATAAAAAGCGGCGTAACCATTGTTTTGCCCTGCCCTATAGATGTTTCCACAAGCTCACTTTCAGTAGAAGCTCCAATAAGCTGAACAGAAGGCACGCTAACACTTAAATCAAAAGGCACACCTTGATTAAACAGCATTTCATCAGCTGTCTGTCTTAATGCTTCTGCACCTATTTGAGTGCTTATCTCAGAGAAAAATACATTACAGCTGTTGGCAAAAGCATCAATTATATTTTCTGTTCCATGAGCTTTATTGTTAAAACAATGTATTACTTTGTCGTTAAAATCTTCTTCACCTGAACAGTCAACTGAAAAATCATAAACATTTGTCATATTCCTAAGTGCAGAAACTGTTGTAACTATTTTAAATACAGAACCCGGTGTATAAAGTCCTTGACTTGCCCTATTTAAAAGCGGGCTGTTTTCATCGTCTTTAAGACTGTCCCAGTTATCCGCAACAGTTTGAGGGTCAAACTGCGGTTTTGATACCATGCAAAGTACCCTACCTGTTGATACTTCCTCTACCACAACGGCTCCTTTATTAGTGCCCATAAGGTTAGAAGCGATGTCCTGCAAATCTTTATCAATAGTAAGATAAACATTATCACCCTGAACCTCTGTTCCTTTAATAAAGCTTCTAAGCCTTTGAAAAAGCTCATTGTCAATGTTCTGCAAAGTACAGTTTTCTGCAGCTTCTATTCCGTATTTTCCAGCGCCTGTATACCCAACTACTTGGCAAGAAGTTACAGCATCGTTATACTTGCGCACATATCCATCAGTGGTATATTCGCTGTAGGCAAATACATATCCATCTATATCACGTATATCACCGCGTTTTATAGTAGTATCAGATGAATTAATTCTTGGATTATAAGAATTAACCATCATTTCGCTGCGGTCAACAGATATAATTTTAACCAGGTACACGGCACACAAAGCAAACATAGCCATAAGCATTATACTTACTCGTTTAATACTTTTTTTGCTTCCTTTCATCTTTCACGCACCTCATTTCTATCAGCCGCTTTTTGATATCCGTTTACCCACTGAATGAAGCTTACGGAAAGTATGCTCACCAATATTGAAGTACCGCCGTAACTTACAAAAGGAAGCGTAACGCCTGTTAACGGTATAAGCTTAATTACTCCGCCTATTATAAGGAATGTTTGGAAAGCCATCATTGCCGTAAAACCGGCAGCTATTATGCTGTAATACCTTCTTTGGCATTTAAAAGCTATCATCATGCCTCTAATAAAAAGCAACATAAAAACACCAATAAGACACATAGCGAATATTGTTCCAAATTCCTCACAGATAGCGGCAAAAATAAAGTCTTTTGATACAACAGGTATGCTTAAAGGCATTCCTCTTGTAAGTCCGCTTCCCAGTAAGCCACCTGTACCAATAGCAAAAAGCGACTGGCAAATTTGATATCCCCCTGAATCAATATCCGCCCAAGGATTTTTCCATGCTGCAACCCTGACACGCACATGAGAAAATAAATTATACGCCACAACAGAACCTAACATTAAGGCACCTACCCCTGAAAGAAACAGCGCCTCGTTTGATGTAGCGATATACAGCATAACAAGATATGTCATGTAGAAAATAAGGGCACTTCCAAGGTCTTTTTGGAAAACAAGAAGTATAACTAAAAGACCACTTAAAAAAGCTGTTATTATAAACTGTTTAAGCTCCACTTTTTTTCTAAATACGCTTGCCAAATAGAAAATATAAAGAAATTTAACTATTTCTGATGGCTGGAAACTGAAAGAGCCTATATAAATCCAGTTAATTGAGCCGTATTCCTTTGAACCTAAAAGCAGTGTAGAAATTATAAGCAAAAAGCTGAGTATAATATATACGTTTTCCAGTTTTTCGAATTTCGGCACCATTTTAACGCAAAACGGAAGCCACATAGTAGCAAAAAAGCCAACACATATCCATATAAGCTGTTTAACTGCCAAAGTAAAATTAAGCCTTACAAGCATTATAACGCTTATATCAAGCAAAAATATAACACAGTTCCAAATCAGCGGACATCCGCCTTTATACACCTTTTCGGCTATTGAATTGCCCATAATTATAAACGCCAGCCCAGCAGCGCCTACAGCAAGTATTGGCACTGAATAAGTAATAGCTTCTTTGTCGTAAGCAACTATTAAAAAAGCTGTTATGTGCATAAGCGCCGTCATTGTTCTGCAAGTAAAAATAGAACGCCTGTGGCTGTGCCTTGTAAGGCCTGCTTCATCAAGCAAATAAGCTGTTCCGTTATATATAAAAACCACTATATATATCACAAATAGATATCTGCTTACTAAAATCAATAAATCAAACATAATCTCACTTCTATTCTATGCCTCTAAAATAGTGTCCTCGTGTACTGCCTTTTTCGGCCATCTCGCTTATAAGGCGTTTAGCTTTAATTGATGGCATTTCAGGAGCATTTATCATGTCTATATGTGCCTCGATTATTCTGCCTACGTCAGAGGCCTCCTCGTTTGTAAATAACAAACGCATTTGCCTTGAAGGCGTATTTATTATCTCATCAAAGAACTTAAGCAAAAACAGCGGTTTTCCGTTAAGTATATAGCAAACACACTGCTCACAGTCCCTAAGAAGTGGGAAAGTTTCGCCTTTTCTGTCTTTTAAATAATATTCCTCTGTACTGCCTTTTTTAGAGCAATATATTTTGTTTTCTTTGCCTCCGTCAAAATTACCAACAGGGCATTGGTTAGTTGTCATAAGCGGCAGGTGCCCATAAACTATAATTTCAGTATTGTCATCAGCAAATGACTTTATTTCCTGAAGATTAAGCTCTGGCGAAAGGCATATACCCTCTGCCCGTTCATTTCTCCAAAAATCCAAATCAGCACTGTTAAAAATATTTGTGCTGTAATCAACTGCTATTTCTTTTCCGCAGTTTTTAAATTCTTTAAACTGACCATATGAGCGTACCAGAAGCCCATCTGCATCACTTTTAATAATATTCTGTATTGCTTCAGAAAGCATTTTTTCGGTATAAAGCCTTAAAACCCTTGGTAAAACGGCGTAAAGCTTAATATTATTACTATGGCATTTTTGTATACAATACTCTAAATTTTCTGTAAGGTCTTTTCCCAGTTCAAAATAAATTATGTTTATATCATTAAATATAACTGCCGCTTCAAATTGGAGTATATTATTAACCTGTACATTAAGCTGTTTATTTTTTGTAAGGCTTTTTCTTATAGGTAAAGGAAGCTGTTTAAAGTCATGGCTTTTTCTTTTAGATGACAGTATTATTTTTTTCTCCAATTCTTCAACTGCATCACGTCTCAATTTATTAAGAGAAGAAATTGAGGTATAAACATTGTTCCCCATATCCAGCTTAAAATCACATATTTTAAACGGTGTGCCGCCTGTTTTTTCCAGTTGCTGCTGTATTTTTTCAGCACTTAAAGGCTGTTTTTCAGCAGTCATTACTACATCGCCTTTAACAAATGCAGAATTTCCTTCGTTATCATAAAGTTTAAGTAACGCTTCTTTTCCTTCTTTAATAACAGCCTCGGCATATACATCTTTTACCCTTGTGTCTTTTTCAAATGTCTTTTTAAGCTCATCCTCAAGATGTTTATCACGGGTTTTATAAACCACATCATTTTTAGAAATATCGCCTTTAACAGCTATATCTATTATTTCCCCAGCTTTAGATGCTTTATTAATATTACTTCCACAGTGAGGCTCGTTTTGTGTCCAAATTTCAATGCCATCACCAGGAACAAGATTCTCACGAGTTCTTATAAAAACTCTCTCTCTTTTTTTATCGTACCTATCTACAATACCAGCCTTTAAGCCCCAGCTTTTAGGTCTTTCAACACTCATCATACTAAGACCGGAATGAGTATTATAGTATCCGTTTGAAAATCCGCCTCGGTTAAAAAGCTGCAAAAGTGTTTTTATATCCCTTTGGTCTACAGAGTAGTTTTCTGGGTCATCAAAACACATATCAATATATTTTCTGTAAATGCCTGTTACACCAGCTACATATTCGGCTGTTTTCATTCTGCCTTCTATTTTAAGTGAAGCAATATTAGCTGACATTAACTGCGGCAGAATATCTACAGTCTGTATATCTTTAGTGCTTAAAAGGTATCCGTCAGTTATTTTATTATAACCGCCATAAAGTGTATAAGGCAGACGGCATGTTTGAGCACAGCGGCCGCGGTTACCGCTTCTTCCGCCAAGCATACTGCTCATAATGCACTGACCGGAATAAGACACGCAAAGAGCACCGTGGATAAAAGTTTCTATCTCTCCGGTGCAGTTTTCAGTAATATATTTAATTTCGTCCACAGAAAGCTCTCGGCTTAATATAACTCTTGAAAAACCATAATCAATAAGTGCCTGGGCCTCTTTAAGAGAGTTTGTTGTAAGCTGTGTGCTGGCGTTTAATTGTATTTCAAAACGCTCTTTAATAAGCTTTGCAGCGCCTAAGTCCTGCATAATTAAAGCATCAACGCCTATCCTCTCAAGGCTTGATATATAGTTTAAAAGGCCTTTAAGCTCTGTTTCCTTGTAAATTGTATTTACAGCCACATATACTTTTACATTCCGTAAATGACAGTAATCGCATACCTTTTCAATCTCGGTTAAATCAAAGTTACCAGCATATTGTCTGGCGCTAAAGTTTTTACCGCCTATATAAACAGCATTACATCCGTTATTAACTGCCGCTCTTACGCAGTCATAATTTCCGGCAGGAGATAAAAGCTCCGGTTTAAATAAAGAAGTCATTTACATTCTCCCTTCCGTTAAATCTGTCTGTAATAATTATTATTTGTTTTCATCTTTTTAAGTTTTGCGTTGCTGTTCATATGAAAAGGCTGTTTTTGTATTTCCTCTGTCTGCTCCCCTGCCTGTGTTTGGGAAATGCTTTTTGCTGTATTATCAGCACTATTTATCTGTTGGTTGTCGTTTTCTTTATTTTCCAAAGCAGCTTTTTCTGCTGCTACCTTTTTCTCATATTCCAAAAAACGGCTTTCCATAGATTTAAGATGATTAATCTGTGCTATCTTTTTAATATTGTCTTCTTCAACAGTTTTAACTTTATTCTTTAACTGGGTATTTTCTTCTTCAAACTGTTTATTTTGCTCCTCAAGCCCAGCTTTTTCTTTTTTCAAATCCTCAATATCCAAATCTCGGGTTTCTAAGTCTTTTTCATACTGCTGAACCTGAGCTTTTAACTTCTCGTTTTCTTCTTTTAAGCTTTTAAACTCTTCAAAAGCAGCTTTTGTTATATATGTTTTATCAACGCCTTCTTCAGCATCCAAGGCCACTGGAAGCTGCCCTTTAAGCTTGTTAATCTCCTCAAGTGCCTTAAAATAATCATCAGCTATATTAATAGAAGTAAGAACCGAAACCATTGTTGCACTTAAATTTTTAGAATTATCACTAGCTCTCAGCATAGCGGCTTTTTCTTCTATATAATTAGCCACCTTTGTTATATACTCAACTGATTCATTGCCTGTAAGAGTCATGGTCCTTCCGCAAACTTTTACAGAAACCATATTCTTATATGCCATAAAAACATCCTTTCCAATTACTTAAAATTCAATCCAATTCAGATTATTGCTCTTAATTATAGCATATAAGAAATAATTTAAACAGTATTAAAGTTGCTTTTAAACAAGTTTTTCTTTAATTTTGCACAATATCTTTTTTTCCATTCTGGATACCTGAACCTGAGAACGGTTAAGAATACGGCCTATTTCGCTTTGAGTTTTATCGTCAAAATACCTCATCAAAATAATTTGTTTTTCCTCTTTTGTAAGGTCATTAAGGGCACTTCTTAAAACCATTATCTCATCGCTGTCATCGGCGGCATTGTTAAATTTATCTATTAAAAATGTTTCTTTACCTGAATCTGGAGAAGTAACTTTTCGGTAAAGCGACTCAACTTCCGATGTTGATTCAAGGGCTATTATAAGCTCGTCTTCATCTGTTTCAAGCTCTTTAGCCATTTCACTTATTGTGGGTTCACAACCGTTTTTTACATAGTACGACTGACTAAAAAGCTTTGCTTTAAGGGCAAGGGATTTTGTTGAGCGGCTTACCTTAACTATTCCATCATCCCGCAGAAATCGCTTTATTTCACCTAATATCATAGGCACAGCATAAGTTGAAAATTTAACATTATAAGACAAATCAAACCTGTCTATACTTTTAATAAGTCCAATAGCTCCTGTTTGGAATAAATCTTCTAAGTCATAACCTCGTCCGGCAAACTTTTTTACTATACTCCAAATAAGAGCAGAGTTTTGGCTAACAAGTCTAGATTTAGCTTCTATATCGCCGTTTTGCGCTTTTTGAATTAAAAGAGCGGTTTCATCCATGTCTATCACCCGTTAGATACACATTGCCCTATATTTTTTTCCATAACAACCTTAGTGCCCTTGCCTACTTCGGAATAGACTTCCATTTTATCCATAAAACTTTCCATTATAGTAAATCCAAGACCGCTTCTTTCCTGTTCCGGTTTAGATGTATAAAGCGGTTCCATAGCCTCATTCACATTTTCTATTCCTTTTCCGTTATCAGTTATTTCTATGTAAAGGCGGTTTTGTAAGCAACCGCACCAAATATGCACAATCCCGCTGCTATTATCGTAAGCATGAATTATAGAGTTAGTAACAGCCTCTGAAACAGCTGTTTTAATCTCAGTTATTTCAGATACGGCAGGATCAAGCTGTAAAGCAAAAGCTGCAACGGACACCCTTGCAAATGATTCATTGGCGCTTACCGCCCTAAAACTTAAAGTCATTTCATTATCGTAATCCATAAAGCTTGTCCTCCTTATAACACCTTTGCGGCTTCTTCCACGGAATTATAAATTTTTATTATTCTGTATAGCCCCGAAATCATCATTATCCGTTTTAAATTATCGCTTAAGCAGGCAACAGATGTTACCCCACCGCGTTTTACAGTCTGTTTATATCTTCCTATAATCATGCCAATACCAGCGCTGTCCATAAAATCCACTTTTTTTAGGTCAAACACTACATTTCTTACATCATTGCTCATAAGGCGTGTATCTATTGATTTTTTTACCTCGTCTACAAAATGGTGGTCAATTTCACCTTCTATCTCAACAACAAGGCAATCATTCACATTTCTGAAACTTACACTCATTTCCTAATATTCCCCTTCCTCATATAATTGTTTTTATCCTATATATAACTTTTTCTTTTAATAAATAATTCTTCCTTTAACAATCGTATTCAAAATTAATATAAAAAAAGACAGGCTTTATAATTTTGCCCGTCTTTTTTAAAATATATACCAATTTTTTACTTTTATTTTGTAAGTTTTGAAATAGCTTTAAAGTGAGGATTACCGGCTCCGCCTGTAAGCTCGTATAAAACAGCCTCGTATGTAGTAATATAACCGCCTTCATTTTCAGCCCTGTGGCAGGCCATAACTTTGTCGTTTTCTTTTCTTGAACCTATGCAGTCCTCAACAAGATATACATTATAACCTTCTTCAATAAGGTCTAAAAGAGTTTGTAAAACACAAATATGTGCCTCAACACCGCAAACAATAACATTTCTTCTGCCTGTATGTTTAATGGCACGATTTATATCTTCATCACCTATAAGACTGAAGCTCTTTTTGTCAAAAGGCTCAAAATCACCTAAAGCTTCAGCAATAGGCTCTATAGTGTTTCCCAAGCCTTTTGTGTACTGCTGAGAAACTATAATAGGCACTTCAAGCTCTCTTAAACCTTTAATAAGTATTGAAGTTTTATTAACTATTTCTTCGTTATTATTAATAACAGGAATAAGTTTTTCCTGATAGTCTATAACAAGAGCCATTGTATCTTCTGCCAATAACTTCATTTTATATTCTCCTTTCAAACCTGTTCCATACCTTTATTAGCCATTGCTGTAGCGTCGCCTTCTATAACAACTTCGCCTCTTTGGTTAACAATAGTCATTTTAAGTGTAACTATTCTTTTTTCTTTTCTTATTTCTGTAACCTCACCTGTAATTGTAACTGTATCGCCAAATTTAACAGGACGCACAAAACGGCAGCTTTGACCAAGGAATATAGCGTCAGCCCCTGGTATGCACATACCTATCATTGTTGAATAAAGAGACGCTGTAAGCATTCCATGGGCTATTCTTTCGCCAAATCTTGATTTTTTCGCATATTCAGCGTTTACGTGCAGTGGGTTAAAGTCGCAGCAAAGACCAGCAAAAGTATAAACATCATGCTCTGTTATTGTTTTTGTAAAGCTTGCTTTTTTGCCGATATAAAGCTCATCTATACTATATCCTTTCATGTTTAAACTATCTGGATCAAGCCTTTCGGACATAAAAAACACCTCCGTTTTAAATGTATAATTGTATACTGACTATATAATTATACAACTAAAAAGAGGTGTTGTCTATTTTGCGTATTCTTTTGTTTTACATAAATTTTCTCATATGCTTAAGGGCACTTTTTTCAAGGCGTGAAACCTGTGCCTGACTTATACCCACTTCACTGCTTACCTCCATTTGAGTTTTGCCCTCAAAAAATCTTAAATTCAATATGTGCTTTTCTCTTGGTGTAAGGTGAGTCATTGCTTGTGAAATTGAAATATTATCAAGCCATTTCATATCCTTATTTTTTTCATCACTTATCTGATCCATAACATAAAGCGTATCTCCGCCGTCATGAAAAACAGGCTCATAAAGTGACATAGGCTCTTGAATGGCATCAAGAGCAATAAGCACATCGGCCTTATCCATTTCCAGCTCTTTTGCTATTTCTTCTATTTTAGGCTCCCTTGAAAGTTTGTTTGTAAGGCGTTCTTTTGCCTGTAAAGCTTTATAAGCCGTATCCCTTAAACTGCGGCTTACTCTAATAGAATTATTATCCCTTAAATACCTTCTTACCTCTCCAATTATCATTGGCACGGCATATGTGGAAAACTGGACATTCTGCTCTGTGTCGAAATTATTTATAGCCTTAATAAGGCCTATACATCCAACCTGAAACAAATCGTCCATAACCTCTCCTCTGTTGGAAAAACGCTGTATAACACTTAAAACCAGCCTTAAATTGCCATATATATATTTTTGTTTAGCTTCCTCATTGCCTTTTTTAATCTCTTCAAAAAGCTCCGCCTTTTCTTTGGCACTCAATATCGGGAGCTTTGAGGTATTAACTCCGCATATTTCTACCTTATTAAAAGCCATAAATATACCTCCCTCTTCTGCTTTTTTAATTTTTCCCACAGAAGGCAGGTTTTATACGGAATGATTTATAAGCTAATTAAAAATAAAATATTAACAACATTTTTATTAATAATTATTTATTTTTTTATAAAATTATTGTCAGCTAAAAATAATATGGTATACTATTTTAGGTTTAGATTAATTTGGAGGTTTTTTATATGAATAAAAATATAAGGAGAAGACATACCCGAAAGAAAAAGCGAAGAAATCTTTTACTTGAATTTATAGTAATAACATTCTCTATAGTAGCTGTATTCTTTATACTTGCCTTTGCTGTTTTTATGTTTACAATAGGCGGCTTAAATAAAGAAAATCTTTCAACAGAAAATCTTTCTGTTAACGAAGTAGCCGATGAGTATAAAGACATGAAAATAAAAAATATTGCTCTTTTCGGCACAGACTCAAGAGAAAATATAGACGGCGGAAGGTCAGATACAATAATTATAGCTTCTGTAAACCCTAAAAATGGTAAAATAAAATTAATAAGTATAGCACGTGATACATACGTTGATATACCTGGCCATGGCCAAACAAAGATTAATCATGCATACGCTTATGGCGGCGCTGAGCTTGCCGTTAAAACTCTTAATTCAAATTTTGGTCTTGATATAACAGATTTTGTAAGTGTAAACTTTGACCAGCTGACAGAAATAATTGATATTCTTGGCGGAGTTGATGTAGAAATTACAGAAGATGAAAGACAAGAATTTAATAGGATAATTGCTGAAACAACAAACGAAACTCTTTCTGAAAGCGGAATGGTTCATTTAAACGGAGCTCAAACATTGTGCTATTCAAGAATAAGAAAAAGTGACAGTGATGACGCACGTACAGAAAGACAGAGAGAAGTTCTCGAATTAATATTTGACAAAATGTTAGACGTTTCACCTTTGCAGTATCCTTCAATAGTTAGTAAGTTAATGCCATATGTTACAACTTCTTTAAGCACTGATGAAATACTTCAGCTATCTAGTGTTGTAATAACAAAAAATCCTACTATGGAAACATGTGGCATGCCTAATGAGTATATTGAGCATACAGGCGGATATATAGGAGAAATTTGGTGCTATTCATACGACTTAGATACAGCTTCAGATATGATTAAGAAATTTATATATGATGATATACCTTTCTCAGAATACAATTCTACAGAAGATACAAACCAAGAAACAAACACTAATTAAACACATAAAAACATACAGCATTGCCGCATGGTATAAAATACATGCGGCTTTTTTATTTGATTTTTTAGTATCTATTTTACTAAGTAAATTTATATATTATTAATACAAATTACCTCTGCAAAACTTTAAGTAAATTTATATAATTTAATTTTCAACTAATTTTTGTGCAATTTTACCAATTTAATCTGTTTTTAATTTTTAAAAATCAAGTATTTTAGGGCATTTTCGTTGTGTTCTATTAAAAATTACACTATCCGTATTTTGTATACAATTTTTTCTTTAAATATTAAATTGTTTTTTTGTCTAATTTAGCATTAATATTTTTAAGTAATTTTTTGCAGTATTTTGCATACAAAAATTTGACAATAACGTTTCATAAGGATATAATTGCAACTGCTTTAAGAAAATAAACTCTCAAGGAGGCTTCTAATATGGAAAACTACGATTTCTTAATTTTCTTAGCAATTATACTTCTGTCAACAAAAGCATTTGGTCTTCTTACAGAAAAAGTTCACCTGCCCCAAGTTGTAGGTGCCCTTCTTGCGGGTATTATACTTGGACCAAGCTGTCTTGGTATTGTTGCTAAAACTGATTTTCTTACAAAAACAGCTGAAATAGGCGTTATAATGCTTATGTTCATTGCCGGTCTTGATACAAATATAAATGACCTTAAAAAGAGTGGCGTTGCTTGTTTTGTTGTAGCTCTTATTGGTGTTTTAGTACCGCTTGTACTCTGTGGCGGTGTGTATTATTTGTTCTACGCCGACAGCTTTACAGCTAAAAACGTATTAAGTGCTGCATTTGTTGGTGTTGTATTTACAGCAACATCAGTTAGCATTACAGTTGAAACTTTAAACGAAATGGGCCAGCTTAAAAGCCGTGTAGGAAACACTATTATAGGTGCCGCAATTATTGATGATGTTCTTGGTATAATTGCTCTTTCAGTTGTAACAAGCTTAGGCGGTGAAAGTGCTAACCCAAGCATTGTTCTTTTAAAAATTGTTCTTTTCTTTGTTTTTGCATGTGTTATTGGATTTTTTGTTCACATTATATTCAAGGGTATGGACAAAAACCATGGACAAAGCAGACGTGTGGCAGTTTGGGCACTTGCTTTTTGCTTAATGATGTCTTATGTTGCAGAAAGATTCTTTGGTGTTGCAGATATTACAGGTTCATATATTGCTGGTTTAATACTTTGCAACATTACAAATACAAAAACAGCCATTGCTAAAAAGATGACTGTAGCATCTTATATTCTCTTCTCACCAGTATTCTTTGCAAGTATAGGTATTGGTACGGATATTACAGGAATTAACGCCGGTCTTATTGTATTTACAATAATTCTTCTTGTAATGGCAGTTGTTTCAAAAATGATTGGCTGTGGCCTTGGAGCTAGAGTATGCGGTCTTACAACAAAAGAATCTTTGAACGTAGGTATCGGTATGGTATCACGTGGAGAAGTTGCTTTTATGGCTGCTCAAAAAGGAATGGATGCAGGCCTTGTAAATCCTGCTGTGTTCCCTGCTATTGTAATAGCCGTTGTAGGTGCTACCCTTCTTACACCAGTTCTTCTTAAAGCCAGCATGACTGAAAAAGCTCCTGAAACTGCAAATACTACAGCTTAAAATCCTTTAAATTATAATTTAGCAAGACGCTCTTATGGTCAATTCCATGAGAAAATGAAAGCACGAAGTCTTTAATAATAAAGATTCCGTGCTTTCCTATTATCTGTTATTATAATCAAAAAATAATATTGTAATTTGCTCACTATACTAAAAACAGACAGCCTATTAAATAATCTGTCTGTTTTATTATTATCGTAAAACCCAATTACTAAAATATAAAAGTTGCTGTTTACGGCATTATATACAGTATTATAACTCTTTAAAATCTCCGTCTATAGGTCCGTTTGGGTCTGAGCTTCCATCATCTTCAGGCATTACAAAAGCACATATAAAGTATAAAATAACACCTGGCACAATACTTGTAAAGAAAGTTACCGCTGCCCAAATAATACGAACAAGTGTAACATCAATATTCAGATAATTTGCTATACCAAGGCAAACTCCGCAAATTTTCTTTCCTTTTTCAGCCTTACAAAGTCTTTTGTTACCCATAAAACATCTCTCCTTTTAAATTGAGTTCTTAACAAGACCTTCATCTGCCATACTCAAATATTTGTCATCAGCAACAATAATATGGTCTGAAACATAAACATCTATCATGTTAAGCATTTTTATAATGCTGACTGTTGTTTCAATATCACTAACAGAAGGCACAAGCCCGCCACCAGGATGATTATGCGCCAGTATTACGCTCCTTGCGTTATATTTAACAGCAGCTTCTGCCACATTTCTTATGTATACATGAGTTTCGTTTACAGTGCCACGGCTTATAAGCGAAGAATTAATAAGTCTGCTTTGCGCATCTAAACAAATAACATAAAAACATTCTCTTTTTTCGTTTGCCAAAAGGTATACAGCATAGTTTCCAGCTATTTCAGAACTGTCTATTAATGTTCTCTTTTTATATCTCTGTGCCGAATATCTTCTTAAAATTTCAGACATTATAGAAAAGAACATTGCCGTATTTTCATTAAGACCACACCTGAACATTAAATCAGCTGGGTCTGCCTCTACAAGCATACAAAGATTATTATCATACTCATTTAGAATTTTATGAGCAAGCTCATTTGTATCTTTTCTTGGAAATGTGTTATATAACAACATTTCAATTAATTCATGGTCAGCAAAATTAGCAGCCCCGCCGTTAAAAAATCTTTCTTTCATTCTTTTCCTGTGCCCAGTATGAACAGCAGGTGCTTTATTAGATTCATTTTTGTTCTCGGACATCAGTTATACCTTTCCTTGGCAAAATACTTTCTATGCCATTGCTGTAAATAATTTTTAAAAGTCTATCAAGCTGTTTTAACGCTTTACATAACTGAGATGATGTAATAAGCCCTTTTTTAAAGGCCTCTGCTAGCTCGTCCAAATCAACAACCTCTATTTTGCCGTTAGAATATACTTTAACATCAGCCAAAAGGTCATTAAATATGTAAGAATTATCTTTTTCATTATAAATCGGCTCTATAATATCACAATAATAATATACTGTTTTATTATCAGAATTAATCAACTCGCTTACTTTATAGCCTTCTTTTAGGTAATAAACCGAAATTCCTTTGGCAAAGTCTTTTCTCGGTTTTAAAGTATCCCATTTTGTAATTATAGTTTCACTGTCGACAGAGATTATTTCGTCATCTTTTAAAAAAACAGTCTCGTTGGGAATATATCTTTTCCTATAAAGCTTAATATTATCCATAACGCGCCTCACAAACTAAAAATTTATTTAAGTTGATTATAGATTTTATATCACGCTTTGTCAACGAGACTTAATATTTATTTTGAAACCATTAATTTTTTAATTGCTTTATCCAGTGACTGAACAGTTAAAGGATACATATCAAACTCAGCCTTAATTGCATCGTATGTCTGGCGCCAATATCCTGTTCTCCAGCCCAAATCCACAATAGGGTTAAGCCAAACCAAATGCTTGTATTTTTCTTTAAACCGCTTTAAATATTCAATACCTGGTGTTTCATTTCTTGCACCATAATTGTAATAACTGCTTCCAAAAAGCTCGCTCGGCTCCATAGAAGCGTCACCAACTATAATAACCTTATAGTCTGAAGAAATATTGTTAAGCACCCATTCTGTTTCTACCCAGTTGCCGTACATGCAGTATGGGTCTTTGTAGAGCATTGAATAAATGCAGTTGTGGAAATAATATACCTTTAAATCCTTAAAGTGACTGCTTTTCTGCACTGCTTGGAATAAAGCACTGCAAAGACCGCTGTAATAGTCCATAGAGCCGCCGCTGTCCATTAAAAGTAAAACCTTAACAGTGTTTTTTCTTGGCCTGCCATAAACCACTTTAAGATTACCTGCGTTATTGCATGTTTCATCTATTGTAGCGTCAACATCAAGCTCTGTTTTAGGTGCATCTATACGGCTAGAAAACTGTCTGAGCCTTCTAAAAGCCATTTGAAACTGCCTTAAATCAAGAACAGTATCATTTCTAAAATCCCTAAACTGTCTTTCACCAGCAACCTGCATAGCACTGTGTCTTCTGGATACACCGCCTACACGTATACCGTTTGACGCATTTCCGTTATTTCCAAAAACAGACATACCGCCTGTTCCTACCCAGTAGCTTCCTCCGTTGTGCTCACTGTCCTGCTCTTTAAGTCTTTCCAAAAGCATTTTCTGTATTTCCTGAAGGCTTAAAGCAAGGTTCTTTTCGTCTTGAGCCTTATCATAATTATTTTTCTTTTCCTTAGGGTTATTAAGCCAGTCAATAAGCTCTTTTGGCAACTCCTCATAAGTTTGTATATCTTTAAAGTATTCCAAGAACGCACCATCAAACTTATCAAAATCACTTTCGCTTTTTACAAGTATGCTTCTTGAAAGGTAATAAAACCCTGTAAGGCTGTTGTGAGCCAAATCCTTATCAAGGGCTTCCATAAGAGTAAGCCACTCGTTAAGCGACACATCAAGGCCTCTTGACCTTAAGAGGTAAAAAAACGATGTAAACATTTAAACACCCCTTTACTCTCAGGCACGAAACCTTCTGCGGCTTCTTTCGAGAGTATCAAGGTCCTCATTCTTTTTAAGAAGAACACCGGCAAAAGGAATTTCTTCTTTTATTTTATCAGCCGGAATGCCGCCTATTTCAAGCGCTTGAATCCAGTCTATAACCTCTGATGTGCTTGGTTTTTTATTAATACTGCTTAAATCTCTAATCCAGTAGAATACTTCCATTACACTATCAAGAAGCTTCTGGTCAAGGTTATCAAAGTGTACCTTTATAATTTCTTCCATAAGCGGTTTATCTGG
>CALWEX010000046.1 GCA_944377425.1 uncultured Clostridia bacterium | reverse complement strand
AATTATAAATAAATAAAATAAAAGATTCCCTGTGCGCCAACACAGGGAATCTTAAAAATATAAGTGGTTCTGTGAGAACCTATATCGCAAGTTAAGTATATCACAGACCGCTTTTATTTGCTATACCCAAAAATAAAAGGAGGTCTTAAATTATGCCTGTATACAAAGACAAAGAAAAAGAAACATGGTTCTGCAAATTCTATTATGTTGATTGGACTGGCTGTAAAAAGCAAAAAAAGAAGGAAGGATTCAAAAGAAAAAAAGACGCATTAGAATTTGAGCGTTCTTTTATTGAACTTCATTCGTCAGATTGTAATGTAAAGTTTAAAAACTTGGTAAAACTATATTTAAACGACTGCAAAACAAGGCAAAGACCAACAAGCTATAATACTAAGTATTTAGTCATAGAGAAGCATATACTGCCTTATTTTGAAGAAATGCCTATTAATCAAATAGATATTAAAACAATAAGGTTATGGCAAAACAACATAATGTCGCTTGATAAAGAGCACTCTGCTAATTACTTAAGATTAATAAACGGCTATCTTTCGGCAATATTTAATTATGCAGTTAAATATTACAACTTGAAATCCAATCCAGTAAAAGAATGTGGCAAAATATGTTCTAAATCTTCTTCAAATGTAGATTATTGGACTATTGATGAATTTAATAAATTTATGGAAGTTAATAAATGTGTTCAAAGAAAATTTTTACCACAATATGTTGCTGTTCAAATTATGTTTTGGACAGGAATTCGTGTTGGTGAACTTCTTGCTCTTACCCTTTCTGATTTTGATTTTGAAAACCATACACTTTCAATTAATAAGTCCTATACAAGGTTTAAGGGCAATGACTTAATTCATCTTCCAAAGACAGAAAAAAGCAATCGCACAATATCAATACCTAAATTTTTAGAAGATATTATACATAGCTACACAAATACAATATATGGCTACAATCCTAAAGAACGCTTATTTATGATTAACAGGAGTGCTATAAACTATTTTATAAAAACTGGCTGTCTTAAATCCGGTGTTAAAAAAATTCGTGTTCATGATTTAAGGCACTCCCACGCTTCCCTTCTAATCAACATGGGAGTGTCTCCATTGCTTATACAAGAAAGATTAGGACATGAAGATATTCAAACCACTTTAGGCACTTACAGCCATTTGTATAGTACAGAACATGTTCAACTTGCTGATAAGCTACAGAAAACTTTTAAAAATAGTACGTTTTGAGTACGCTTTTTATAACTTAATTGTATTTTTCCTTGATTTTATCGGATTATTTAACACTTTTTCGATATAATCAAGAGATATTAAAAAAATTTATGCCCTGTATAAATACAGACATAAGGAGGTTTTTATTATGGCACTCGACGGTATAACCGTATCAAATATTGTTTATGAGCTCAGCTCACTGCTTAAAGGCGGCAGGATGGATAAAATTTATCAACCACAGAAAGACGAAATAGTAATTTCGGTAAGGAATAATTCGCAGGTTTATAAACTTCTTCTTTCTGCAAACCCAAGCCATCCACGACTGCACATTACTAATATACAGCGAGATAATCCGGCTACAGCGCCTATGTTCTGTATGGTTTTAAGAAAGCATATTGCTGGCAGCCGTATTATAAATATATCCCAGTTTGACCTTGAGCGAATAGCTAAAATACAGCTTGAAGCAATGAATGAAATGGGCGATATGGTAGAACGCAGTCTTATTATAGAGATAATGGGTAAACACTCCAATATTATACTTGTAGACGAGAACGGAAAAATACTGGACTCAATAAAGCATATAACACACGAAACCAGCTCCGTAAGAGAAGTGCTTCCTGGTAAAGCTTATACCCTTCCGCCTTCTCAAAACAAATTAAACCCTTTGGAACTGAACTATGAAATATTCAAAAATAATTTTTATAATAATGAAGGCGTAAAAGTACAGCAGTTTATATATAAAAATTATACTGGCATAAGTCCAGCAGCAGCAAATGAAATAGCTTTTGATGCTGGTATAAACGGTGATGACTATACAGCACAGATTTCGGAAGAAGGACTTAAAAAACTTTTTGACTCTTTCAATAATATAATGAATAGCGTAAAAAGTGGTAGTTTTGCACCTGAAATTATACTGGATTCAAACTCAAACAAAGTCATAGAGTTTTTCCCTTTCGAGTCAAAACAGTTTACTGGTTTTGTAAAAAAGAAATACAATTCTATAAGCCAGCTTCTTGAGGAGTTTTATTACTCAAAGGATAACGCATACCATATTCAGCAAAAAGCTCACGATATGCGCCGTGTTGTGCTTAACAATATTGAGCGCTGTGCCAAAAAGAAAGACATACAGCTTAAAACAATTAAGGACACAGAAAATATGGATTTGTGGCGCCTTAAAGGTGAGCTTATAACAGCAAATATATTTGCCATTGAAAAAGGCATGAAAAAAATTAAAGCTGTTAATTACTATGACGAAAATATGCCTGAGATAGAAATTATTCTTGACGAAAACCTGACTCCTTCTGAAAACGCACAAAAATACTACAATAAATACAATAAAGCTAAAAGAACTCTTGCCGCCATTGAAATTCAGAAAAAGCAAAATGATGAGGAAATGGCATATCTTGAAAGTGTTTTGTCTTATATAGACTCCGCAAATGAAGAAGCAGACTTAAATGAAATTAAAGCTGAGCTTATAAGTCAAGGTTTTATGAAAAATAAAAATAAAAATACAAATAAAAATAAAGGCATAAAGGTTAAAAAGTCAAAACCGTATCACTTTATATCCTCCGACGGATTTGATATTCTTGTAGGCAAAAGCAATACCCAAAACGATGAGCTTACACTGCGTACAGCAAGAAACAGTGATATTTGGCTTCATACAAAAAACATTCCTGGCTCACACGTTATTATATTTACAAATGGCGCCGGCAAAGTTCCCGATAAAACACTTCTTGAAGCTGCAAACTTGTCGGCTTATTTCAGCAAGGCTAAAAACAGTACAAACGTACCTGTTGACTACACGCTTAAAAAATATGTTAAAAAGCCATCCGGCGCAAAACCTGGTATGGTAATTTACGAAACAAACAGCACCATTTACATTACACCAGATGAAAACATGGTTAATCAAATGCAAAAAGAAGATAATTAAATTAAAAAACAGCACGGAATTTTAGCAAATATTCCGTGCTGTAATTTTTATTTTTCTTTTTTCTTTTCGTCCATAATTTTGTTAAGTTCTTCCATAAATGTGTTAATGTCCTTAAACTGTCTGTAAACTGAAGCAAACCTTACATAAGCTACCTCGTCTATATCTTTAAGCCTGTCCATTACCATACTGCCTATTTCCTTGCTTTCTATTTCTTTATCCATTGAGCTCATTACAGCATTTTCCACATCGTCGGCTATTTCCTGAATCTGTTTTGCTGTTATAGGCCGTTTGTTGCAGCTTTTCATAATACCGCTTATAAGTTTGTTTTTATCAAAAGTTTCCCTTGTACCATTGCTTTTAATAACAGTCATTGGTATTGTATCTATTCTCTCATAAGTAGTAAATCTTTTTCCACATTTTTCACAATACCTTCTGCGGCGTATAGTAGTATTGTCATCTTGGCTTCTGGAATCTATTACTTTGGTATCTTCGTAATTGCAGAAAGGGCATTTCATATAATTTAACCTCCTACCGACTATATAACATGCCTTAAGTCAACAGAAAATATATTAATAAAATTGTTATTGTAAAACAAAAATACAACACTCTAATGAAATATAATATAATTAAACATCACTTTTTGTCAACTAAATAATACATTTTGCAGAAATTTAATTTTATTGATTTATGCGTTTTTTTAATTGCTCCATTTTTAATGCTATGTTATTATATTTTTTAAATACTGCATTAAAGGAGAATTTAGATGAATAATGGTTTATCATTCCGCAACGCGGAAAAAAATGACATTTCGCTTATACTTCATTTTATTAAAGAGCTTGCGTCTTATGAAAAAATGCTCGATGAAGTAATAGCCACAGAAGTGATTTTAAACCACTGGATATTTGAGGAAAAAAAGGCTGAGGTTTTCTTTGTGCTTGAAAATAACAAAGAAATAGGATTTGCCTTATTTTTCCATAATTTTTCTACATTTGTTGGCAGAGCTGGCTTATATGTTGAAGATGTGTACATAATGCCAGAATACAGGAAAAAAGGTTATGGCAAAGCCGTGTTTAAAAAGCTTGCTCAAATAGCCGTTGAACGCGGCTGTGGCAGAATGGAATGGAGCTGTTTAAACTGGAATAAACCAAGCATTGATTTTTATACTCATATAGGTGCTGTACCTATGAGCGAATGGACAGTATATCGTCTTACACAGGACAAAATTAAGAAATTAGCCGAATAATGGCTTTAAGAGCGGTTTTTAAATAACCGCTCTTTTTTAACAGTCTCTTTCATAATTGGCAAGGCATACATCTATAAGTATAATATCATCGCCTATACGTACTATTTTTTCCCATGGAATAACATATACACTGTTAACACATAAAAAACTTAAACATCTGTTGCCTACGGGTATAATAATACTGCAAATCCTGCCTGTTCTTATATCTATCTCCAAATCATAAACATACCCCACTTTCATTCCATCACATATATTAATTACTTCCTTCTTTTTAAACTCACAAAACCTTTCCATATTTACCACCTGTAATAATGGTTATTTCAATTCTATTGCTTAATATTAAATATAATTCCTCTTTAAGTTGACGGGCGTATTATTACGTTATATCATTTAATTATTAACTACTTTAAAAGGAGAGATTATAATGATAAGGCTTAACAACGACTACTGCTTTGGCGCCCACGAAAACATATTAAAGGCACTTTGTGAGCTTAATAATGAGGCAAATCCCGGCTATGGCCTTGATGACCACTGCAAAGAGGCTGCCGAAAACATTAAAAAGTCATGTAATGCCCCTAATGCCGACGTTCATTTTATTGTAGGCGGAACACAGACAAACCTTCTTGTTATATCAGCTGCACTGCGCCCTTATCAAAGCGCTGTATGTGTTGAAAGCGGCCACATTAACGCCCATGAAACAGGTGCTGTTGAAAACTGCGGATTTAAAATATTAACTGCGCCTGGAGAAGAAGGCAAAATCAAAGCTTCCGAAATTGAGAAAATAGCTGCTGATTACGAGGCAAGCGGTGTTAAGGAGCATATTACAGAGCCTAAACTTGTATACATATCATTTCCAACAGAGCTTGGAACAATCTACAGCAAAAAAGAGCTTACTGAAATAAGTGATGTATGCCATAAACATGGCCTTTATCTTTTTGTAGACGGCGCTAGATTAAGCTATGGCTTATCTGGAGAAAACAACGATGTTACAATACAAGACATAGCTGCCCTTTCTGATGTTTTCTTTATAGGCGGCACAAAATGCGGTCTCCTTTTCGGCGAAGCCGTTGTAATAACAAACGATGAGCTTAAACCATGCTTTAGGCATTATATGAAGCAAAAAGGCGCAATGCTGGCTAAAGGCTGGCTTTTAGGCATACAGTTTAACGAAATGTTTAAAGACGGACTGTATTTTGAAATAGGCAAAAAAGCCGTAGAACAAGCTTTAAGAATTAAAAAGGCATTTAAAGACAAAGGCATAACCCTTGCCAGCGACAGCCCTACAAATCAGCAGTTTGTAATAATGAAAGACAGCGACCTTGAAAAATTAGGCAAAAAATATTTTTATGAGTACGAAGAAAGAGTTGATGAAAACCACAGCAATGTGCGTTTTTGCACAAGCTGGGCTACAACAGATGCCGAAATTGATGAGCTTGTAAAAGACATAGCTGCTCTTTAAGTTTTAATTCTTATTTTAATATTTATTGCAAATAAAACAAAATAAAAACAGCCCTGTATAAGTACTTTATACAAGGCTGTTTTTTATTTTAATTATTATTTATTTATCTCACTCCAAATATCCATACCTGTTAAGCTATCTTGTGGTATAATGCCTAAACGCCATACAGAAACACCATTAATTCCAAACATTTTAGCAAGCTGTATTTTATCTTTAATACTTTGAGCATTTTCAAACCAAATGACTGTATTTCCGCTTCCGTCATTTATATTAAGATATGGGCTTTTGTATTTTTCAGAATATTTAACCTCAGCACCACTTTTAATATCATTTATAATTGTGTTCTGGTCAAGGCTCATACCTGTTGAATTAACAATTACGCCATTTTCAACCTTCCATCCAACATTGTCAATACTAAGACCCAGAACAATTTTGTTTTTGTCCGCTCCACTGTCGCATATAGCTTTAATACCATAATAAACCTCATCAAAAGGTGTTACAGGCGTAGTTGTAAAGCCGCTGTCCATAACATCTGCCGAAATAGTTTTTGGATAATAGTCATAAGCCATTAATATAATTTTATCCGCTGTATCCGCTATTGTTTTAAAATCATATCCATCAAAATATGAGCCGCTTTTAAGCGCCGGCTGAACAGCAACATACAAAGTTTTACCCTCAGAATCAAGCCTTGAGTTTAACTCCGACAGAAAAGCATTAAAGTTCTGTCTTATTTCGCTTCCTTTAAGGTTCTCAAAATCTATTGTTACACCGTCATAAGGATTATAGCCGAGATTTTTGTATGTAAGTGAAAGCTCCTCCATAATAGCATCAACAGCCGCTGAACGGTTTTGTGCATTATTAAGTATTTTTTCACACATTGCGCTTTCACCATTTGACATATATACATTAAGGTGTGTCTTTACATTGTTTTCTTTAAGATATGTAACTATATCTTCATATCCCTGAGGCACAATCCATTCATTGCCGTTTTTGGACAATGTATCAAGTATTACACCGTTTTCGTTGGTGTACTCCATTCTGCTCCAACCGAAAGACACTGCATCCATCAAAGCTGCCATGTCTTTTTGATTGTAAGAAGAAAAAGCGTAAAATCCATGAACAAAATCCGTTGGGGCATTTAATTTTTCAAAACAGCGCACCATCATAGCTGCCGCTTCCTCTCTTGATGCCTGTCCAGCTGGGTCAAATGTGTTTTCGCTTCTTCCGCTTATAATACCAAAGTTATAGGCTAAGGCTATATAGCCTTTGTTGTTTGTAACATCATTAAACGGCAAGCTTTCCCTCTGCGCATCTTGAGCCAAGTAGTCATAGCCCAAAGCCTTTATAAGTATAACAGCCATTTCCTCACGGGTTATATTTGAGTTTGGGTTAAAATATCCGCCGCTTTCTATTGCCCCATTATACGCCGCCGTTTCAACATCGCTGTAATACCATTGTGATTTATCCTGGTTATCGTTTATAGAGCTAAACTGATAATCAATTTTATCCCAGCCAAAAAGTCTTACTACCATAGACACAAACTGGGCTTTTGTAACTTTCTGGCCTAAGCCAAATGTTCCGTCACCCATACCGCTCATAAATCCTTCTTCTGTAGCCTTTTGTATCTGGCTGTATGCCCAGTGGTCAGTTGGTACATCCTTGTAACTTCCTGCAAAAGACGCTATTGGCATACTTAAACATAAAGCAAAGGCAGATAGTGCCGCAATTAACTTTTTCATATTTTGCCCCTCCTTAAAAATCAGTTTATATACTTACCGTCTTCAAACATAAGCTTAACGCTTGTTTTAACTCCGTCAAAGCTTTCTGATGAAAGAACAAGATTATTTCCCTCAAACTCAGCTGTTACAAAAGTAAGGTCTGTAAACTCATTATCGGTATTGTTATATCTTACAACATAAGCGTAGTCATCTCTGCCATAAAATGCAAATTTATTTATAATCTTACTGTTGTAATTAAAAGAGTTATACCAATTAAAATCATTTACATGACAGCTTATGTTTTTTTCAGTATACCACATATCACCGTTATTTTCTCTAAAAAATAATATATCGTCATTTTCAGACAAATTAAGCAGCTCAGCTTTGTATATTTTTTCACCGTCCCACATAAGAGAGCCTATAAACGCCGAGCCGGGATAATACGCTCCGTTTGAGCCTAAAACAACTATATAAATATTTCCGTTATACTCAATAACTTTAAAGTCATTCACATAATTACTATCTCTTTGGCAAAGAGTATAAAAATAAAACTCATTGTTGTTATAAATCTGAACATATATATTTTTATTGCTCATAGCTGAATCTGTAAGGTTTTTAACATAATAATCAGCAGTGTAGCAAATAAGGCGTATATTGTATTTGTCACCATTAAAAGTAAAGCTTTCTGTTTTGCCTTTTAAATCAATGCTGCCTTTATTATAACTTATTTTAGAGCCGATATATGCTATATCTTCATTAATGCTTTCTTTATCTGAAAGATAATTAACAAATTCTTTGTAAAAATCAGAATTATAAAAATATTCTTCCGCATCCTGTGCCTTATATTTGCTTTCCTGAAAGCTTTCATACAGCTTTCTTATATTATCCAAAGTGTCAAACTCAATTTCAAAACTTTCAGTGCTTTTTATTTCTTTTGAAACAGTACCAACACTTTTTATCTCTTTTGTCAACTGATTTTTATGCCAATTAATAATAAAAAGCATTAAAAACACTAAAAGGGCTAAAACCGCAACAAAAATATATTTTTTCATATTATCACTCCGCTAACTTATTTTCAAAAATTCCGCCATTATCATATGTCATATTGCAGCCCATATACTCAAATATAGCGTCTTTTGCTGTTTTAATAGCAGGTGCTGACGAGCCTTCACCAAAAGGAACAAGCACAACAACAGCTATCTGTGGGTTGTCATATGGTGCAAAACCTGCAAACCATGAATGTGACGGCCTATTTTTGTTTTCCTCAGCAGTACCAGTTTTAGCCGCTGTTTCTACAGGAAAATCATCAAAATAATTTCTTAATGTGCCCTGACTGCCTGTAGTAACCTGAAGCATACCCTCATGGACAGTATTTATGTTTTCCTGAGAAAATCCAAGCTCTATCTCGGATAAAGGCTTATTTTCATTAAAAACACCCTTACTGCTTATACCTTCAATAAGAGTTGACTTATATAAATTACTGCCGTTGGCCAAAGCTGATATATATTTGGCTATATTAACTGCGGAATAGTTATTGTATGACTGGCCTATTACCGTTCTTATGGTATCACCGTCATTCCACTTTATAGCGCTTTCAGACGGATTTTCGTAGTAAGTATTAACAAAATTCTCTTTTGCTTTTTGAGAGGCCATTTGTGGCTTATATTCTTCTATTTCAACACCGGAATAATCATTTAAGCCAAACTTTTCCATGTATCCATTAAGTGTTTCTATGGCTTCATTTGCATTTGAATTATCGGTTTTGCCAACCCTTAAAGACATTTCGTAAAAATAATAATTGCATGATACTTCAATAGCCTTTTTAACATCAACAGCACTGTGTGTTATGCCGTAATTTGTGTATATAAGGCAGTTGGCATAAGGCACACCAGCATCTTTAAAAACACCACGGTCGTATATAATTGAATTTTCATTTATAACACCCTCCTCAAGACCGGCAATAGCTGAGAGCATTTTAAAAACAGAACCTGGGGCTTTTCTTTCCATAGTAGCCCTATTAATAAGCGGTGACGTTTCATCACGCAAAAGACTGGAATAATATTCACTATCAAAATCATTTGCCAGTTTGTTATTGTCATAAGATGGAAAAGAAACCATAGCAAGTATTTTGCCTGTGTTTACATCCTCAATAACAGCACAGCCTGTGCATGGGTCCATGTTTATATTATTTATGCCTATTTCGTTGCTCTTAATTTTATCTTTAATAATATTATAAACCGTATATGTGTTGTTATTAAAAGCGGATTTTTCTTCATCAGTAAGGCTTATTATCTCCTGTTCAATAAGGCATTGGGTAAATTCTTTAATATCAATGCCACCGTTTTTAATCTCTAAAGCTATTACTTCACCAGCACTATCAGTATTTTCACTTTTTATGCCGTTGTCCCTTAAAACATTGCCTATTTTAAGCTGTGCTCCGCTTTTGGCATTTAAAAGCTCAGTGGGGTTTAAAATATTATTTTCTGCCATAGAAACAATAACATCATTTATAGTTACACTGCCATAAGAAATATTATCGAACAAAACATTTTTAAGGTTTTCATTAAGGGCATCATATACCTTTTTTTGAAGCTCAGCATCAATAGTTAGGTAAATGTCATTCCCCTTTTGAGCTTTAAGAGCTATCTTTTGGCTTACACGCCTACCATAGGCGTCAACTTCAATAATTTCCTTTCCTGCTGTACCTTTAAGCTCCAGCTCATAAGTTTTTTCAATTCCGCTTTTGCCTATAACATCATCCGATGTATAGCCGTACTTTTCATACTCCTCTAATTCATCTGAATTTATGTTTCCGGTATACCCCAGTATGTGTGCCATACATTCGCCGTATGGGTAATACCTGTACCAGCTCTGTTCTACAAAAACACCCGGATAATACCTGCTGTTTTCCTCAATATAAGCTATAAAACCATCATTAACATCTTCTGCCACAACAACAGACTGATATTTTTTATACCTTTGAAGCCTTATTCTGCACATTAAATTAATTATATTTTTCTCATTTTCACTGCTCATACCGTCAGATATTTCAAAATATTCTTTTAGATAATTATATGTTTCTTCAGCTGTATACTCAGAAATATCCTTATCCAAACCCAAATCAGATTTCCACCTTTTTTCGGCTTCTTTCGAAGCAAAATCAAACTCAAAACCGTTTTGTGTTTTAATAATAGGCAGTTCATCGGCATTATACTCTATACCGTAATTGTCAAGCGCATTTAAAAGATTTTCCATATCTTCAATACTGCCGCTTTTTTCAGTGCTTAAATCAATTACTGCATTGTACATAACCTTGTCTTGTGCCAGAACCCTTCCATATCTGTCATAAATAGTGCCCCTTGGAGAAGAAGTACTTACACTCCTTATTACAGTTGCCGCTGCACTTTGTTCATACTCCTCTCCGTTTAAAATCTGTACCAAATAAAGTCTTACTGTTACAACTGTAAACATTGCCGCAACAGCAAAGAGCAAAACTGCTATTCTATTTTTAAATAGTCTTTTAAAAATCATATCTGACCTCCAAATATTACGTTTGTGATATTTAATATATTACATCCGTAATATTTAAAAGTCAATTAAATTGAAAAATAAAAACACGCATGTTTTATTCAACATACGTGTCTTATTTTAATAAATACCCATATAGTTTAATATTTCCAACGCCTTATTGTAAGCATTAGCACCTGTTGCATCGTCTGGAGAATATAAGTTAACAGCAAAAAAGTATTCTTTTCCGTCTTTTTCCACACAGCCAACAAAAGAACCGTTTACATTTTTTCCATTTATGTTTCCTGTTCCTGTTTTGCCATATAAAACCTTTCCGTTATCTTCATCAACAGTTATGGCCTCTTTAACGGCATTTATATTTTCTTTGTCAAAACCATATTCACCGTTAAATAAATTACTTAAAATTTTTGTCTGCTCAATAGCGGAAATTTTAAGAGATGACTCCAGATAAAAATTACTGTTTCCGCTTAAATCCTCATTTCCATATTTAATTAGTTTTAAATATTCCTCTGTTTTGTCTAAACCGATTTTTTCATTTAGAGTATTAAAATACCAGTTAACAGAGTTTTCCATAGCACTTCTAAGGTCTTGGTCCATATTCCACGAATCAAAAGTATTATATTTTCCGTCCCATTTCATAAATGAGTTTTCAGGAGTTATCACACCTTCCTCAAGTGCTATAACAGCACTGTAAATTTTGTATGTAGAGTTTGGCGAAATACGCTTTTTGGCATAATCGGCATTATACACATGATATATATCTTCCTGTGGATTATAAAGCACAAAACAACCTGATGAGTCGTTAAAAAATGCCGATAAATCCTCAGAAACAATTTTTTCATTCTCTGCTTTATGATACTCATTAAAACCATACACATTAAATGCAAAAGGTATTTGGAAAATCCCAAAAGCAAACACAATAAAAAACAAAGCAGCACTTTTTATTTTATTCCTGCTCTTTTCGTAAGAAATACGCGCAATACCTTCTATACGCCTTTTTAAAAGGCTCTTATCGGAGCCAAAAGCGGCATAAGCTCTTATACGAGGCTCAAATACGCCCTTTTGTGCTGATTTAATAATAGTTAAGCCATAGCTTTTGGCATTATTACGGCCTATTTTTTCAATAACAAGCCTGTCACACCTTATTTCCATTTCGGACTTCATTTCTCTTAATCCAATATAAACTATTGGGTTAAACCAATATACAATCTGAAAAAAACAAACAGAAAAACAATTTATAATATCCCTGCTTTTATAATGAGCAATCTCATGCAGCATTATATAGCTTATTTCATCATCACTAAGACCACCGTAAGAGAAAGGAAAAACCACAACAGGGTTTATTAAACCTGTTAAAAATGGGCTTTTTACATTGTCTGAAACAATAAGCTTTATTCTTCCTCTCTTTATTCCAAAGTCTTCAAGGCTTTTATTAAATATTGCTTTTATCCTTTTTTCCGGCTCAAAAGATAATTTAAGTATATTTCTTATTTTTATATAATTTTTTGCCATTACAAACACTAATACAGCTACACCTATTAAATAAATAAAACCTAAAGCTTTATAAAAATCTTCAGTAAATACTTTATTTACCGAAACATAAAAATCGTTAGCTAAATAATTTTCAGCAGCTGTAATGCCTGCCGCTGTGCCTTGAGTACCGTAATAAGCGCCGTTTGCTGCCGCAGCAGTGCCAATTTTGTTTATAAAAGGCAAAGAGATAAAATCCGCTGGAAATAGTGGAACAGCCATTAAAAATAACAGTACATACCACATTTTAAAATTCCAGTTGGAATTAATTTTGTTTTTAAATATGCCTTTAACTGCAAGTAAAAAAACAATGAATATTGATACAAAAACAGTGCTTTTAATAAAACCAGCTATAAACAAGCTCATTAAACTCCCCCGTTTAAATCGTGATTATCAAGAATTTTTTTCAATTCTTCAATATCATCATGGCTTAATTTGTCATTTTCAATAAAATTCATAACCATAGAATTAATTGTGCCGTTATAAAACTTATTCAAAAAGCTTTCGCTTTCTTCGCTTATGTAATCATTTTCGTTAATAAGCGGTGTATAAACAAATTCACGGCTTCTTTTTGTAAAGCTAATAGCTCCCTTTTTAACAAGCCTAGAAATAAGGGTTTGAATTGTTCTTGGGCTCCATTCGTTCTTATCTTTAAATTTTAAAACAATTTCATTTGTGCTTATAGGATAAGAGCTCCAAATTACTTTCATAATTTCATACTCCGCCTCTGAAATTTTAATACTTCCGGACACACAATCATCTCCTACATCTGTAATATTTTTATTATAACACTTTTGCCCATTCTGTCAACAAAGCCAATATATTGACTTTTTATTATTACAGTTGTAATATTTAATAAATATTACACTTGTAATTTTTGGAGGGCATTATGAAAAGTAAATTATATTTTGTATTTGCAGTATTTTTTTCTGCATTTTTCTGCCTTGCAATAAGAGTTTTGTATTTAAAAGTCTGCTACGGCAAGGAATACACACAAATGGCTATAAATCAGCAAATAAGCGGATACGATGTAACACTTACTGCAAAGCGCGGCGAAATACTTGACAGAAACAAAAATGTGCTTTCTAAAAGCATACCTATATACGATATTATACTTGAGCCTCAAACTCTTATAGAGCTTAACTCTGCTTCAAAAAGTGATGAAACGCAAAAAACTCTTTCCAACCTAAGCAGTATTTTATCAATACCTATTAAAGAGCTTAATGAATATATTTCACTTAATAGCGATGGCTCTTTAAAATACAGCCCTTATTATGAAGTTATAGCCAAATCAATAGACAGTAAAACAGCTGAAAAAATACGCTCATTAAATCTAAAAGGTGTATATATTGAGGAAAAACAAAAACGGTATTATCCATATAACGACAAAGGCTCTAAGGTAATAGGCTTTAGCCATGGCGGCAGTTTATACGGCATTGAAAACACCTACAATTATTATTTAACAGGAAAAGACGGCCGCTCATTTAAACAAATAAATAATTCATCATCACAAACAGTAACTATTACCCCTGAAGACGGATGCACTGTTGTTTCAACAATAGATATAAATTTACAGAAAATAGCCTCTGATGGCGTTAAAGAAGCTATGGAAATGTTTCCTTGCCAGTATTCTTCAGTTATAATGATGAATCCAATTACAGGCGAAATTCTGGCTATGGCGGATTCATATGATTTTGATTTAAACAATCCTTCTAAGCCTGTTAATATAACTCAAGAAAAATACAACACTTTAACACCTCAGGAACAGTCTGAGTATTTAAGTCTTATGTGGAAAAACTACAATATAAGCTCTACATTTGAGCCTGGCTCTATATTTAAACCCCTTTTAACAGGTGCCGCCCTTGACGAAAAAAATATAACCAATTCCACAACATTCTATTGTGCTGGGTTTAAGCAGATAGAAGACAGAAAAATACACTGTATAAGAAGAACAGGACACTTTGCCGAAACATTAGAAGAAGCCATATCCAGCTCCTGCAACTGTGCCATGATGGATATTGTTGAAAAAATGGGCAGGAATAAGTTTTATGAATATCAAAAAAGTTTCGGCTTTGGTGAAAAAAGCGGTATAGACCTTCCTTTTGAAGAAAGCGCGTCAGCACTTATTTACTCAAAAGAAGAATTAGGGCCTGTAGAGCTTGCAACCTGTTCTTTTGGTCAGTCTTTTAATGCTACAGCACTACAGTCATTAACTGCCCTGTGTTCAATAGCCAACGGCGGAAAGCTTATGCAGCCTTATGTTGTTTCTGCTGTTATTGATAAAAACGGCAATACCATTAAAGAAAACAAACCGCAAATACGCAGATATGTACTTTCAGAAAGCTCTTGTGAGCTTGTAAAAAAATACATGGTAACTGTTGTTAATTCAGGCACAGGCAAAAAAGCCAAAATAGACGGCTACAACATAGCCGGAAAATCCGGTACAGGCGAGCAAGGCGACAGAAGCCAAGATATGTATACAATAACTTTCGCAGGGTTTCTGCCTGCTGAAAATCCGTCTTTAGCCGCTATTGTTGTAATTCATAAGCCGGAAGAATACGCTGACGGAGTAACAACGGCAGCACCAATATTTAAAAACATAATTGAAAAGTCAATAAAATACCTTTGTATAGAACCATCTTATAATACTCAAAACAGCAGTTCTGCCCAAGGCATTTTTATTAAAAATTATATTTTACAAAATACAACAGAAGCTGAAAAAGAGCTTTCTTCAATGGATATAAATTACCAAATTTTAGGCAACGGCAAAACAATTATAAATCAGTTTCCAAAAGAAGGCTCCTTAATTGATTCAGCAACAGAAGTTTTGTTATATACAAACTGATAATATTTATTTTGGTGTTTAAAAAATACTCCACCAAATTTATTTAATATTATAGTTTAAACTGCAAAATAAAAGAGCCTTAGGGCTCTTTTGTTTTTTGGTTATTAAATTTGTTCATATAATACTCAACAATACTTTTATACTTCTCATCATAAACAGCCTTTTTTCCGCTTTCAGAAATGCCGTATATACCTTTTCCTTCTTTTTTAAACCATTTGTAATAGTTTTTGTATAAAATTGAATATACACCTTTTTCATAGCCCATTTCACGCAGACTGGCACCGCTTACAGGCCCAAAAACACTAATAAGACATAAAAGCTCAATAGATTTTTCTCTGTAGGCTGTAATTATTTTTTTACCAGTACTTCCGCCGATATTATAGTCTCCGCTTCTTAAATCAGCTTCTTTTGCTGCTAATGCTTTCTTTTTGTAATTTGTTATATTGCTTATTTCATTTGGGGAAATTATAATTTCAGCAAACTTTACAGGACTATCCAAAGCAACCGTTATTAAACCAAAATCAAGCTTTCTGCATAGTTTAACCATACTTTTAAAGTTTTTGTCTTTAGCGCCCTTTTTAGGCCGCGGTATAACTGCATAAACATTTTTGCAAAATGTCTGACGGTCTAAAAGCTGATACACGAGGGTTATATTAAAGCTTTTTTTTAATTCTGCCACAACTGTTTTGTCATCCATAACAGCAAAAAGGTCGCAGTCTTTAACCTCAGCCCTAACAGTAAAGCCCATATCCTCAAACAAGCTTTTAACTGGTAAATATAAATCAGTTTCTTTAAAATCAGGCATTTTTACTCTCCGCCATAAATCTTTCTATATCTTCAACTGTTTTAATCATGTTTTTGGTAAGTATCTCACAGCCGTTTTCAGTTACAAGGGCGTCATCCTCTATTCTTATGCCTATGCCCCATTCCTCAATATAAAGTCCCGGCTCAACACTAATAACCATACCCGGCTTTAAGCTTTGGCTTCTGTCGCCTACATCGTGGGTTTCGGCACCTATAAAGTGGCTTACACCATGGAAATAATAGTTAAATACTTCTTCTTTTGTTTTAACAAGACCAAGCTTTTTAAGCTCATCAAAATAATACTCCTTAAGCATTTCGTTAAGCTCTGGATACATTACCCCCGGCTTAATGTTATCTATAATAAGCTGCTGGCCTTTTAAAACAATGTTGTAAACTGTTTTCTGCAAAGGCGTAAACTTACCGCTTACAGGGAAAGTTCTTGATATATCGCCGCTGTAATATCCCCACTGTGCTCCTGCGTCAATTAATATAAGGTCGTTTTCTTCTGTTCTTTTGCTGCTATTCATGTAATGAAGCACAGTGCCATTCATACCAGAAGCCGCTATTGTTTGAAAAGCCTTATCTTTAACACCGTTTTTCCTTAAAACAAAGTCATAATATGCCTCTATTTCGTACTCCATCATTCCCGGTTTTGCGTTTTTCATCATTTCTTCAATACCAAGCCTTGTTATATCACCGGCTTTGCGTATAAGCTCAATTTCCCAGTTTTCTTTAATAACACGCATCTGCGCAAATACAGGGAATAAATCCTCAAAAGGTATGCCACCAAAAATGCCGCGCATTTCTTCTGTTAATTCTTTTATGTTTAAATCTTTTCTTTCAAAATCCATAAAAAGGCGTTTTGTGCCGGAAGATAAATTTTTTAAATCCTCAGCTAAATCAGATAAAAATTTTATATCTTTAATTCCGCTTATTTCTTCTGCTTCTTTTGCTGTTATGTTGGCACCAACCCAGCGCGCCATCTGACCATTATCCGGCTCAATATAAAGCCTTTCAAAACAGCCTTTTTCTGTTTTTCCCATAACAAGTATTAAATTTTCTCTGTCTATTCCTGTTACGTAATAAAAATTTCTGTCCGGAGTAAATGGATAAAACTCGTCTCCACGCTTTACAGGCGCTTTGCCAGCATATAAAACAGCTAAATCGTTATTTTCCAGTTTATTTAAAAACTTTTTTCTGTTAAGTATAAAATTTTCTTTCATTTGTGATTATCTCCTTTTAGAAAACATTATATTTATTTTAGCACAAAGACTTAAAATATAGTATAGTTTAAAATTATAAACTGTGGTATCCTTACATTATTAAATTCTGAATTATTAGGAGATGATACAAATTTCTGTTTCAATAAAAAAATGCAAAAACTATAATTATGAAAACGTAAAAAAAGCCGTTGAACAGTGTTTTGACAACTTAGGCGGTATAGAAAAATATATTAAAAAAGGGGACCGTGTTCTTTTAAAGGCTAACCTTGTAATGCGTAAAGAGCCCAAAGAGGCCGCTACAACCCACCCTGCTGTTATTGCGGCCATTGCGGAAATACTTACTGATTACGGTGCCTATGTTGAAATAGGTGACAGCCCCGGCGGTCCTTTTAACGAAGTTCTTTTAAAAAGCATATATAAACATACAGGCATGGAAAGCGCCGCCAAAAAATCCGGCGCAAAGCTTTCGTTTGACACAACATCAAAAACAGTCAAAAATCCAGATGGTGTTAAACTAAAAGAACTTACACTTACAAACATGGTTTTAAAAGCCGATAAAGTTATTTCTGTTGGCAAGCTTAAAACCCATTGTATGACAAGAATGACAGGAGCAGTTAAAAACATGTTTGGTGCAATACCTGGAAGCAAAAAAACTGAGTACCACTTTAACTGCCAGGACATAGAAAGTTTTGTAAACTGCCTTTGCGATATATGCTCTTTTGTAAACCCTGTTCTTTCATTCTTAGATGCTGTAACAGGCATGGAAGGCAATGGCCCAACAACCGGAAAACCACGGCAAATAGGTCTTATTATGGCTGGTGATAATCCTTTTGAGCTTGACATGGCAGCAGCAAAAGTTATTAATACACCGCCAGAAGAGATACCTCTTTTAAAATGCGCTATAGACAGAAAACTCTGCTCCAGCGATTTAAGCAAAACAGAATTTTTTGGTGAACCGTTAGACAATTGCATTATAAAAGATTTTGCTGTACCAGAAAACAAAAGCGTTCACTTTTTTGGCAAAAACACACCTAAATTTGTTCTTGATTTTGCCAGTACACACATATATCCACACCCAGTTTTTACAAAAAAATGCGTTGGCTGCGGAATATGTGCCGAAAGCTGTCCAGCTAAGATTATAAAAATAAAAAATCGTCACGCTAAGGCTAATTTAAAAAAATGTATACACTGTTTCTGCTGTCAGGAGCTATGCCCACAAAAAGCCGTTAAAATTAAAAGACCAATTATATTAAAACTAATGTCAAAGCTTTAAATTTTTAAATATACAAAAAAGGCATCCAAAGTATAAACTTTAGATGCCTTTATATTTTTACTTTTCGTATTTTAAAGCACAAACATTTTAGCAACATTAAAGAAAACTACAAGTGAAACTGAGTCAACTACAGTTGTAATCAGCGGACCAGCCATTATTGCCGGGTCAAAGTGCAGCTTTCTTGCGGCCATAGGCAGAAGACAGCCTATTGATTTTGATATAATAACAGTTATGCAAAGGCTTAAGCTTACTGTAAGATTAACCATAACAGGTGTGCCGCCTAAAACCAATATTCTGATAAAATTAACTAAACTTAATATTATACCGCATATTACGCCTACTCTAAGTTCTTTCCAAATAACACTTAATACATCGCTAAGCTCAATTTCTCCTACAGCCATACCACGGATAATAAGTGTTGAAGACTGAGAGCCTGCATTTCCGCCTGTATCCATAAGTATAGGAATAAATGCTGCAAGTAAAACCGAAGACGATAACACCTCATCATAACCGCTTATTATTGCGCTTGACAAAGTACCAGAAATCATAAGAACAAGGAGCCATACAATTCTGTTTTTTGCCAAATGGAATACGCTTGTTTTAAGATATTCATCTTCTGAAGGAAGCAAAGCGGACATTTTCTCAATATCCTCTGTGTTTTCTTCTTCAATAACATCTACGATATCATCAACTGTAATAATACCTACAAGCCTCTGCTCGTTATCAACTACCGGAAGTGCTATAAGGTTATATTTTTTGAATATATTGGCAATGTCCTCTTGGTCGTCAAGAGTACGCACAAATATAACATCGTCTTCCATAATATCCGATACGTTCTCGTCGTCTTTTGACAAAAGAAGCGTTCTTAATGATACCATTCCAACAAGCTTTCTGCGGCTGTCTACAACATAACATGAATAAATTGTTTCCTTGTCTATACCAGTTTTTCTTATAAGCTCCATAGCCTTACCTACAGTATAGTCCCAATGAAGCTCCATAAACTCTATTGTCATAATAGAGCCGGCGCTGTCTTCAGGATAGTTAAGGAAACGGTTTATAATCTTTCTTCTGTCCTCGTCTACATTTTTAAGTATTCTTGTAATTACATTAGCTGGAAGCTCACCTAAAAAGTCAACGGCATCATCCACACTTAACTCGTTAATAATTGTCTGAACTTCGTTATCTGTAACGGAATTTAAAATATCCTCCTGCATATCGCTGTCCATATAAGAGAATGTTTCAGCGGCATTATCTTTTGTTAAAAGTCTGAAAACAAGAAGACGTTTTTCCTCTGGTACTTCTTCAAAAAATTCCGCAAGGTTAGCGGCATTTTCTTCGTTTATTTCTTCTTTCAGCTGAGCATACTTGCATTCGTCAAGAAGTTCAAGCCACTCTCTGAACTCTACATTGCTTTCTTCCATTTTCAGTTACCTCCGTTTCTGAATTTTGGGCATAAAAAAAACAGCGTTAAACCGCTGTGGCGTAAAAACGGAAGGTATACCAAAATAGTTATACCTTTAGCTGAATTTTTATGCCATAGCTATAAAAATGTAAATTAAGTTTAAAATTGCATAAAGGAACAGGTTCCGCAGCATAACTTTCGCCATTATCCATAAAAATTCACCTCCAAAAATGATTAAAAAACAATTAAACAACAAATATCATTAACAGTATATTATTTTCTTTAATTTACGTCAACCAAAATTTTTGTAAAATTAAGTTAAAGCTATTGCCCCAATATAAATGTATTGCTAAAATAATATAAAACTAAAGAATACGAGGTTATAAATATGAATTTTAAAACACATAAAATCCAGCCAGTTTTTCCTATTTTAAAAATTACTTTTGCCCTTGGCATATTTTATTTAATAGCTATACTTATATCTCCGGCAAAAATATATACAGCTATATTTTATTTAAGAATATTCATACCTTTAGTTGTTATAGCATCGATATATATGATTATGACAGCAAAAAATGCCGAAATTGTTTTGGAAAAAAGCGGTATTACGCTAAATCTTGACTTTGGCCGAAATAAATCAACAACTATAGATTATTCTGTTATTGATAGCTTACAAATATGCCAAAACCCAATAGAAAAATTGTTTAACGTATATACAGTAAAAATAATAATTCTTTCAAAAGAGCCACAAATACAAAAAACTGCATCTTTTATAAACCAGTACATGATTTTTAATAAAGAATCAGCCGAAAATATAAAACAAAACATTGAGCATCTAAAAAGGCCGGAGGTATAAAATACCGCCAGCCTTGTTTTTTACTTTTAAATAATGTAATTAATAATACCGTAAATACTTCTAAAACGGAAACCATCAAACCTAAAGCTTAATTTATTCCTTTTCCCCCTCAACCCACTTATATTATTCTAATATTTCAGCAATTTCGTTTACAGCTTCTTTTTCATCTGCACCGTCAGCTGTAATTTTTATCTCGGTATCAGGGTTGATACCTAAAGAAATTATACACATAAGGCTTTTTGCATTTACAATTTTGTCTTCAAGAGATACCTTAACCATACTCTCGAATTTGCTTGCTGTCTGAACAAAAAGCGCGGCTGTACGTGTGTCTAATGTCTTTTTAACAATAACAGATTTTTCAGTCATTTTTGTCATCCCATTCCCTTCATAAGTTCTTTTGCTATCTCACTTATTTTGTGAAGCCTGTGATTAATACCTGATTTTCCAACCGGCGGCGACATTTTTTCACCTAACTCCTTTAAACTTGCGTCAGGATACTCAAGCCTTGCCACTGCTGTATTATATAACGCCGGCGGAAGATAAGAAAGTCCGTAATTATCACGTATAAATTCTATATCCTCAATTTGCTTTACTGCCGCGTTAACGGTTTTATTCAAGTTTGCAGTTTCACAATTAACTTTCCTGTTTACATTGTTGCGCATATCCTTAAGTATTCTGATATTCTCAAAATCCATAAGAGATACATGCGCCCCCATTATGTTAAGCAAATCCGAAATTTGTTCTCCGTCTTTTATGTATACCACAAAATGCTCCTTCCGCTGTATACATTTTGACTCAATTCCAAAAGAATTAATAACTTCCATAAGACGTAAGCTAAATTTTTCGCTTTGTGATACAAATTCCATGTGGTAAGTTTTCTCAGGGTCATTAATTGAACCTGAGGCAAGAAAAGCTCCTCTAATATAAGCCTTCTTACAGCAAGTTCCATAAAACAATTCATTTTGTGCCGGAACAAATTCAATGCAATTTAAGCCGTTTCGGTATATACCACAGCGCTCCAATAATTCCAGCATTTTAGCCTTTGATTCATTTTCACCTGCCGAAAGAATGTATACCCTATTCTTTTTTAGCTGGCTATTTCTTCTTACCGTAATACTACAATCTATCTTAAAATTTTTTTTAATTAATGTAAAGCTCTTTCTTGCAACAACAACATTTTCCGTCTGAACTTTTACACAAATTTTATTTTCATTTTCTATTATTTGACCACATAAATTCAGCACAGCTGTCAATTCCAGCAAATCACAATGTTGTTCTTCTCCAAAACAATGCAGTAATTCACTTTTAACATTAGAAGAAAATGACAAAAATTACGCACCTCCATATATTTAAGATATAAACTTAAATATAATTTATCGTCTTGTCCTTCCGCCTTCGCCTATTTCCAAATGTTTAAGTGTAACATTTTTTCGCTTCAAAGAAATTCTTTCAAACAATGCATTAGCTATAGTAACAGAGCGATGCCTTCCGCCTGTGCAGCCAATAGATATAACAAGCCTTGTTTTGCCTTCCTTAACATATTGAGGAATAAGAAACTCCAGCATATCCATTAATTTATCAATAAATATCCGGCTTTCTTCAAAACTCATAACATAATCATAAACCGGCTTGTCATTTCCGGTAAAGTCTTTAAGCTCCGGCAGATAATATGGGTTAGGCAAAAATCTTACATCAAACACCAAATCCGCATCAGCCGGTATACCGTATTTAAAACCAAAAGAGCATACAGTAATAATAAGGCCTTCATAATTTCCGTTTAAAAGGAAAATATTATTAATCTGCTCTTTAAGCTCTTTAGTAAGTGTTTTTGAAGTATCGATAATATAATCAGCCCGCTTTTTTACATCTTTTAAAATTTCGCGCTCCATTTTAATACCATCTTCAATAGAGCCATTTTTTGAAAGCGGATGACTGCGCCTTGTTTCTTTAAACCTGTTTATAAGTGTCCTATCCGAAGCGTCAAGGAATAAAATCTCATATTCAAAACCACTGTCGGTAAGCTGTTTTAAGCCTTCAAAAAGGTCTTTAAACATTTTGCCGCCTCTAATATCAACACCTAAAGCAATTTTATCTATTTCATTGCTTTGCTCAAAAAGCTCAGCAAACTTCAAAAGCAGCATAGGCGGTATATTATCGGCACAAAAGTAATTTATGTCCTCAAGAAACTTAAGCACCGTTGTTTTTCCTGCTCCGGACATTCCCGTTACAATAATAAACTTCAAATCAACCACCTCTTTTGTTACTTTTTAGTGTTTTATTCATTTTTGTTATTTCCTGCCTATAAATCTAACTTCCGGCTCAATTTTAACACCAAACTTATCATAAACCGTATCTTGACAATATTTTATAAGCTCTAAAATATCATCTGTAGTGGCACAGCCTGTATTTACAATAAAACCGGCATGTTTTTCAGAAACCTGTGCACCACCTATACTTTTGCCTTTAAGTCCACTATCTTCAATAAGCTTACCTGCAAAATATCCTTCCGGCCTTTTAAATGTACTTCCGGCGCTTGGATAGTTTAAAGGCTGTTTCTCACGGCGCTTTAAACTAAGCTCATTCATTCTTGATAAAATCTCATCTGGATTGTCCTTTTTTAAGCTTATGCAGCCGTTTAATATAATATAGCTCTTTTTCTGAAAAATACTGTTTCTGTATCCAAGCTCCAGCTCATCTTTATACAGCTTTCTTTCTTTCAGCTCATCATCAATAACATTTACCCATTCAATAACGTCTTTTATCTCGCCGCCGTAAGCTCCTGCATTCATAAACACAGCTCCGCCAAAGCTTCCCGGTATACCTGAGGCAAACTCAAAGCCTGAAAGCCCAGCCTTTTGTGCCGCACTTGCCGCTGAAGAAAGAAGTGTTCCAGCGCCTATAATAATTTTGGTATCTTCAATTTCAATATTTGATAAATTTTCGCCGATATAAATAACAGCGCCTTCTATTCCTCTGTCTGAAACAAGCATGTTGCTGCCGTTACCAAAAACATAGTACTTTATATTGTTTTTATTAAGCGCATCTATTATTTTTATAATACTTTGTCCGTCTTTTGGCGATATAAAGTAATCGGCGCATCCGCCTGTTTTAAATGAAGTATGGTTTTTCATTGGCTCGTTTTTAATAACAGCCTCTTTCCCCGCCAAATCAACAAGCATTTCAAAAATATCCATCAGCAAAAGCCTCCAAAATTAGTGTTTAAGCATAGTAGAGCCTATAATAACGGCATCATAATCAAGGTCACACATTAAAATTTTAGTCTTTTTATCGCCTTCGTACTGGCCAAATGTTTTTTCGTCAACTATTTTGTTAACATTATCTATAAATTCTTGGCCTATTTTTCTTATCTTTCCGCCTATAGCAATAGCTTCTGGCTGAAGCACATTTACTACATTTATAAGACCAAGTGCAACATATTTTGTATATTCATCAATTATCTCTTTGGCGTAAATATCGCCTTTTTTAGCAGCTTCAAAAGGTGTTCTAAAAGACATAAGGCGTATATCGCCATTTACCATCTTAAAAAGCATACTTTCAGGATGTCTTACGGCCATAATTCTTGAATCTCTTACAAGAGCATTTGTAGAAGCATAAGCCGCCCAGCAGCCATTTCTTCCGCACTCACACCTTTCTCCACGGAATACTATTACATGGTGGCCAAATTCTCCTGCGCCGTAAGCCAAACCATGGTAAATATTGTTATCTATAATAATACCGCCGCTTATGGCTGTACCTATAGTAATAATTATTGTATTTTTCAAACCTTTTGTAGCGCCTATGCGGCTTTCTGCCAAAGCATAGCAGTTGGCGTCATTATCGCATATAACCGGTATATTAACATACTTTTTCATTTCATCAGCTATAGGCGCGTTTTTAAAGCCAAAATAACTGGAGTAAATCATAACCCCTGTATGGCAGTCAATACTTCCATAGCATCCAATGCCTATAAATTCAATATCTTTATTTATATCAAGACCATATTTATTAACTATTCGTATGCAAAGATGCGCCATATCTTTAATTATTTCATCAAATTTTCTGTATTTAAGGGTTGGTATAGATTCCTTAATAAGTATTTTGCCCGTTTCGTCTACAATACCGGCAGTAATATATGTCAAATCAAAATTTACACCCAGTCTATACATTTATTCCGCACCTCCATTATCTTTATTTTCAGACATAGCTTTTAAGCGTTCGTTAAGTATCTCCTCAGCACTGTAACCCACAAGTCTCTGCCTTACATTCATGGCCGCCACTTCACATATAACGGCTGTATTCCTTCCAGGCCTTACAGGTATGGTATTAGAAGGTATTTTTACACCCATAATATCATGGTACTCATCATTAAGGCCTATTCTTGAATAGACTTTTCCGTTTTCCCACATTTCAAGCTTAATTACAAGCTCAATATTCTTAACCTGCTTTACAGAGCCTACGCCAAAAAGCTCTTTAACATCTATTACGCCAATACCCCTTATTTCTATAAAGTGCTTTATAAGCTCCGGGCATGTTCCTTGAAGATTATCGTAAGACAGTTTTTTAATCTCAACCGCATCATCGGCCACAAGCCTGTGCCCACGTTTAATAAGCTCAAGGGCTGTTTCGCTTTTGCCTATACCGCTATCGCCTATTATCAGTACACCAACACCATATATATCAACTAATACACCATGAACAGTCACTCTTTGAGCCAATTCGTTTTTAAGCCATCTTGTGGCATTTTCTATAAAATCCGGCTCAGGTGCTTCTGTAGAAAATACTGGCACATTAAATTCTTCACTGAAAACAAGTATCTCAGGAAAAATATTAAGACCACCGCAAACAATAAAGCAAGGGAACCTGTATGAAAACAGCTCTCTTAAAATCTGTTCTCTAAAAACTGGCTCAAGCCTTTCAAGATAAGCATGTTCAACCTTACCTATAACCTGTATGGCATCACTTTCAAAGTAATCAAAAAAACCGGCAAGCTGTAAAGCCGGTCTATTTACCGCCGAGTTTTTAATTATCCTGCCCTCAAGAGAAATTTCAGGAAGCTCATTTTTAAGCTTAAACTCGTCGGATAGTTTCTCAACAGATACAGAATACATTTTTAATACCTCCATAAAATTCCGAATATAAATTCGAATTTACGGTAAAAAATACCAAAAAACATCATATAAAGTATTATTTTATATTCCAAATATTAACACACCAAGTATATAAAATCAAATATATTTGTCAACTTAATTAAAAATATTTAATACAATAACAAAAAGACGTTTTATTTAGTTTCGGGATTTTCCTGCCTAAAAAAGCTATAAACCGTTTCGGCTGAGCGTATGTTCATACCCTCTACTTCCAGTAAGTCACTGACTTCCGCATTTTTAATCTTTTCAATATCACCAAAATGCTTAAGGAGCGCCTTTCTCCTTGCCGGTCCTATGGTTGGTATATGGTTTAAAATTGAGTCAACCTGTGAAGATTCTCTTAATTTTCTATGGTACTCAATAGCAAAACGATGAACCTCATCCTGTATACGTGTAGCAAGCTTAAAGCCTTCAGAATTAGCAGGAAGCATTATTTCCCTATCTTCATAAAGCAAACCTTTTGTTCTGTGTTTATCATCTTTAAACATACCACATACAGGTATATCCATGCCAAAAGAAGCTAAAACAAGCTTTGCCGCCTTAACCTGAGCCTTACCGCCATCCATAAGTATTAAATCCGGAAGCCTTGCAAAACCGCCTGTTTTGTTGTCCATTTTATCTTTAATGCTGTGGTTTATTCTTCTTGTCAAAACTTCCTGCATACTGGCAAAGTCATTTGCACCCACAACAGTTTTTATTTTAAACTTTCTGTAATCACTTCTTTTAGGCATACCATTTTCAAACACAACCATAGCACCAACAAAAAAAAATCCCTGTATGTTCGAAATATCGTAAGCCTCTATTCTTTCCGGCAAGTTTTCAAGTCCTAAAGCCTGACTTATTTCCTCAACAGCGCCCTTTGTTCTGGCGTTGTCTTTTTTTAGCTTTTCGCCAAACTGCTCAAATGTTATAGATGCATTTTTATAAGCCAGCTCTACAAGCTGTTTTTTCTCGCCTTTTACAGGCACAGTAACAGTTACTTTGCTTCCTTTTATATTAGACAAAAAGCCCAGTATAACATCTTTCTCGTCTTCCACAATATCTTCCGAAAGTATAAGCTCTTTAGGCACAAAAGCCGTTCCGCTGTAAAACTGCTTTATAAACTCAGTTATAATCTCGTTTCTTGTCATTCCTTCGGTATTATTTATTAAAAAATGCTCTCGGCCCATAACTTTTCCGCCTCTTATAAAGAATACCTGTATAAGAGCTTCATCAAAGGCACGCACAAAAGCTATAACATCACTATCGTTAAATCCAGTGTTAGCCATTTTCTGCCTTTGCTCCACACTTTTAATATATTTTATTTTGTCACGGTACTGAGCCGCTTTCTCAAACTCAAGATTTTCTGAGGCTTCTTCCATTTTTTCCTGCATTTTTTGAATAATATCATTGTGCTTACCTTCAAGAAAATCTAAAGCCTCATTAACATACACTGCATAATCCTCTTTTTTTACATTTCCCTGACACGGCGCACAGCACTGGCCTATATGATAGTTAAGACATGGCCTTTCCTTACCTATATCTCTTGGAAGAACTTTTCTGCATTTCCTTAAAGGCCACATTTTATTAATCATCTCTATGGTTTCTTTAACTGCGTAAGCATCTGTTATAGGTCCAAAATACTTTGCTCCGTCTTTTAAAACTTTGCGCACCATAAAAACCCTTGGAAAGTCCTCATTAACTGTAACCTTAACATAAGGATACATTTTATCATCTTTAAGCATTATATTATATTTCGGCCTATGCTCTTTTATAAGATTGCATTCCAAAATAAGTGCTTCCATCTCGCTGTCAGTTACAATATATTCAAACTCGGCTATGTGCTTAACCATACTTATAACTTTAGCCGAATGATTTTTATTTGACTGAAAATACTGGCGAACACGGTTTTTAAGGCTTATGGCCTTACCTACATATATAATCTCGTCGTCAGCATTTTTCATTATGTATACGCCGGGTTTAGACGGCAGCTTTTTTAATTCCTCATTAATGTCAAACATAGTTTTTCTCCGTAAACAAACAAGTAATTTAAAACATAAAGACTACATAATAATATAAAGAATATCTAAAAAGGATTGATTTTATGCGTAAAAACAGCTTTGCTGTTGGCTGTATTATATTAATGGCCGCCAATATTATAACCCGGTTTATGGGCTTTTTTTACAGGGTTTATATGTCAAAATCAATAGGCGCCGGCGGCATGGGTCTTTACCAACTGATAATGCCTGCTGTTTTTAATAAGGGAAAAATTAAGCTTAGTAAACATTATAATTCTTTATAATTTATCAGGCAACAAAAACAACATTACCTTTTAAAAGTTAAAAGGATTAATAAATCTCATTTTAATCTCTATCTCGTTTTTGCCTAAAACAGTTATTCTTTCAGTAAAGGCTTTCAACAGAACATAGGAATTACTCAAAAGCATTTCTTCTGTATTTAAAATATATTTTTGTTTTTCATTTGACTTTATTTCTCTTAAACTAAGCTCTTTGCTTTTTATATCGAAATCATTTTGCTTTATTTTATTACTTTTCAGCTTCTCGTATAAATTTGCTTTTTTTAAAACCGTATATCTTTTTGCACACTGAACTTTATGCTTAACTTCTGATGTAGTATAGTTTGTTTCTACCAAAAGCAACAAGCAGTATGTTTTAAATACTTTTGAAGCTGTTTTATCCAAAACAGAGCTTTTTATTCCAGTGTTTTGGCATACACCGCCCGATGATTTAGCAGAGCAAATATAATATCCTGTTTTCCTACTCCCACTCTTAATACTTTTAAGGCTCATTTTAAAACCACACATACCACAGTAAATATTAAAATCTGTACTGTCACCTCTATTTATTGGTATACTTATTTTTTTACTGTTTTGGCTTAAAATATTTTGCACCAGCTCAAAGTCTTTTCTGCTGATTATGGCCTTATGGGTATTTTCTACTACTATCCATTTTTCTTTTGGAAGTCTGATATTTTTTCCTTTAGGCGCTAGGGTTGTAGTAACAGACTGAACCATATCTCCAATGTATGCCCTATTTTTGAGTATCCTTTTTATTCCGCTTTCACGCCAAAAAAAGCTTTGAAATTCTTTTTCTTTAACAATACCCTTGGATATTTTATAAGCATATGGTGTTAAAACTTTTTCCTCATTCAGCGTTTTAGCTATTTTATAACAGCTTACATTGGTTTTTGCCATTTCAAATATCCGCCTAACCACATGCGCCGCTTCGCAATCTATTTCAAGTTTTTTACCGTTTTTTATATATCCATATGGGGCTAAAGAGCCTAAAAACTGCCCTTCTTTCATTAATACTCTTAAAGCTGTTTTTTCTTTTTTTGATATATCCCGTACATATCCTTCATTAAGTATATTTTTAAGCCCCATTAAGCAATTATTGTATTTAAAATTTTTTTCGCTGTCGTAATTGTCATTAACTGAAATAAACCTTACACCCCAAAAAGGAAACACTTTTTCTATTAAATTTCCTGTTTGAGTATAATTTCTCCCTAAACGCGAAACATCTTTTACTAAAACACAGTTTATTAAACCCGAATATATATCCGAAAGCATATTTTTAAGTCCGTCTCTTTGGCTTGTCATTCCGCTTTTTCCCAAATCGAAATATGTATTATATATAGTTATATCAGTATTGTTTTTTAAATAATCATTCAAAATTTTAAACTGGTTTTCAGCACTTTGACACTCATTTTCATATTTACATTCAAGCACAGAAACACGTATATATAACCCTGCTTTATACATGCCAAACCACCTGCCTATAAACTAAATTTCAGCTCAATTTCTACTAAATTACTGCTGTGTAAAAATATATTGTTTATAAGCTCTGCCAATGCCGTTCTTTGATGGCCAATATCATATTTATGTTTTGAATTTAAAAGTCCGTTTACCCTTTTTATAATTGTTTCTGTTTCTTTTATATAAAAATTTTTCAATTCCTTAGCATCATTTTCTGAAATAAGACCTTTTTTTCTGTCTGAATCAATATACCCTACAATTCTGTTTATGTCTTTTTTTCTTTCTTCAAGAAGTTTTATTTCATACTCAGCATTTAAAATACTGCTTAAGTTTTTCAATTTTGAGTTATTTTCATATACTTTTTTATTGCCTAAATATAAGTATGCAAACATATTTATAACGCTTGCAACTGTATTTTCAATGCTTATACTGTCCACGGCACTGCTTTTGCATAAGCCTTTTTTGTAGCCTGAGCACATATAATACATGTATTTAATACCATTTGAATTTATTGTATGATGAATCATTTTACTTTTGCATTTTCCGCAAAACATAATACCTGAAAGCAGATAAAATCTTTGGCCGTCTAAAGACGTTCTTGCCGAAATTTTTATTACTCTGTTTACTGTATTAAAAATATTTTTATTTATAATAGCCTCATGCGTTCCACTTACTTTAAACCACATATCTTCTGGCTTTAAAGTGTATTTTTTTATTTTATGATTAGGTGTACTTTTTTTGCCTTGAACGAGGGTTCCTGTATAAACCTCATTAGTAAGTATGTTTTTAACCTCTGCTCCGCTCCAGCTGATAGCTTCTTTTGATGTTTTCGATGTTGTATTTAAATATCCCTTAGGCGGCAAAACACCTATATTATTCAGTCTTTCAGCTATTCGGCCACAGCCTACACCAAAAAAAGCCATTAAAAATATATTTTTAACTACAAAAGATGAATATTCGTCTTTAACAAGAAGGTTTTTATTTTCAATATCTTTTTTATATCCATATGGTGCAAAAGCACCTATATACTCACCATTTTTGCGCTTTATATCAAGGCTGGCACGTATTTTAGATGATATATCAGCACTGTAGGAATCATTCAGAAGGTTTTTAAATGGTATTAAAAGGCTGTCGCCAAAACCTTTTTTTAAACTGTCTATACAGTCAGTTACAGCAATAAATCTTACGCCTTCCGAAGGAAAAAAACGCTCTATGTAGTACCCTGATTGAATATAGTTTCGCCCAAGCCGGGATAAATCCTTAACTATAACACAGTTAATATTACCATTTTTTATATCTTCAATTAAAGCTTTAAAAGCTGGCCTTTCAAAACTTACACCTGAAAAACCGTCATCAATTTTTTCATTAATAAGCTCAATATCAGTTCTGCTTTTTATAAACTCAGATATAATTTTTCTTTGGCTTTGAATGCTGTTGCTCTCGTCTTTATCCCCGTCGTCTTTTGAAAGTCTTAAATATGCGGCGGCTCTATACTTTTTTACCATACCTAAAAGTCCAAAGAGTCCACATATTCTTTAAAACAGTCCTCAAAAGACGGTCCGTTTTCAGCATATTTAATTTTAACAGTTATATCGCCGCATTTAAAAACATAAGGATTTCCTATTTGCTCAATAAAATATGCCATTCTTTCTTCTTTAGTCATTTTATCCGTAAACACAATGTTTTGAATATCTTTTATTTCTCCGTTATTTTCGGTCATACAAAAATTCCCCAATAACTTTTTAATTAATTATATTTTGTCTATAAAAAAATATGAGCTTTGATAATGCTGTTATTAATTTATTGTTTAAACGGATTTGAAAAGTTTAAAAATATTTCTATTTCTTTAGGACTGTAAACATTTATTCTGTTTATAAATACTTTTATGGCGCATTTTAAAAAATAATTATTATTTTCACTGACGGATAAATTAAAAAAGTTATTTTTATCGGTAATTTCATTTTTAGTTTTGTTTATATAATTTATCTCTTGTAAAAATTCATCTGGTTCTATTTTTCCAAACTTATACATTTCATAAGCTTGAGCTTTTAATTTAGCGGCTTTTGCTGTGTTTTTTAATTCATTATTATTTTTATTAGTGCATAAATCTATATCCTTATTAAAGTACGTGTTAAATCCTAAAACTGAAACATTAAGATTAAGTATTTTAGTTACAACAAATTCCAAAGCGCTGTATTTTAAAGTATGTTTAAAGCACTTGCTTTCTTTATTTTCTATGCCTCTTTTGCAGTAAAAGTACTCTTTTTGGCCATAGCCTGAGTGATAAAGAGTTTTTCCGCATACACCGCAGTAAACTTTTCTGTAAAACGGGTGATACTCTCTACGTTCTTTGATTTTTTTTATTCTGCTTTTATTCAGCTGGTTTTGAATATTAAAAAAAAGCCCTTTTTCAATTATAGGCTCAAATCGCCCGTAAAACTTATGCCAGTTTTCTTCAGGCACTTTTACAGGCGTTTTTATATCTTTTGACATATACCGACCTAATATAAGTGTTCCGGTATAGCGTTCATCATTTAAAATATCTCGTATTTTAGTTGTATTCCATAATCTTTTTGATTCTTTTTTATTTATATACTCGTAAGGTGTGGGAATATTTTTTTCATTAAGAAGTGAAGCAATGCGCCCAATACTTATACCATTTTGTGCACACTCAAATATAAACTTAACCACATTGGCAGTTTTTTCATCAATAACATACGTCTTTCCTGTTTCGTCCTTTTTATAACCGTAAAAAGACCGGCTTATTTTAATTTCGCCGTTTTTTATTAACTGGCGCTTTGTTGTTTTAATTTTTTCCGATAAATCCCTGCTGTAATACTCATTCATAATACCTTTAAAAGGTATATCCAAGTATGGTATTTGGCAGTTTAAGCTGTCGTAGCAGTCGTTAACAGATATAAGTCTTACACTAAAAGCAGGAAAAAGATACTCCACAAAACTGCCTAAATCAATATAATTTCTTGAAAGCCTGGAAAAGTCTTTTACTATAACACAGTCTATATTATTTCTTTTTATGGCTTTAATTAAACTTATAAGTCCTGGCCGGCAGGTATTTGTACCAGTATATCCGTCATCAGCAAATTCCAAAACATGACACTCTTTAAATTCATATTTTGAGTTTATAAAATCATGTAATAGCCTTCTTTGGTTTGATATGCTTTCGCTTTCTCTGTTGTTTTCATCTTGTGCCGAAAGACGCATGTAAAAAGCTATAACACCGCACTGTTTCAAATTAATGTATACCCTTCAACTGTTTTTTACATTTATATTCAAATTAGAAATAATAAATACTATTCCAAATCCTTTAAACCTCTTAAAATATGAAATCTCATTGCCATTTCAGCTCCATCACCGTCGCGATATTTTATAAATCGTGCTATTGATGGATGATACAAAAGAGCGTTTTCGTTGGATTTTTCTGTATGCCCTGCTTTGGTTGATGTTTGTATAGCATCGCTTACGGCAGTTTCTATAGAAGGCATTGTAAGCTTAATTACATCATTTTTAGTAGCTTCGGCAATTAAAGCATGAAACTGCTGGTCTTCTTTTGTAAACGGCTCACCTGATTTAATTAACTGGGTTATTTTTTCTGAAACAGCGCAAATTTTCTCAATTTGGTTTTCATCGGCGTTTTCTGCAGCAAGCCGAGCACTTTTAGGCTCTAATATCAGCCTAAACTCAAACCAATGTTTAACAAGTTTTTTCTTGTCCTCAAGGTATTTCATTCCGTAAATGTCATCGCTTTCCCCTGTTGAATTAGAAACAAAAGTTCCGCTTCCCCTTTTTATAACAAGAATACCTTTTGCGGCTAAAATCTTAATAGCCTCTCTTAAGGAGGCACGGCTTACACCCAATTCAGCGCTTAAATCGTATTCATTAGGCAGTTTGCTGCCAGGCATATATTTTTTATCTAAAAAAATCATATCACTTATTCTGTTTGCTATTGTCTGGCTTACCGGTATAAACTGGCCTTTCATATTATTCACCCTTTACAAAAAATAATCAAAAACTAAAGTTGTAAGACTAATTTTACCAAAAAACAATAAAATTGTCTATATACTGTTGACATTTAAGGAATTTTTAGTTAATATCAATACAAAGTTGTATGACTGATTTTAAAATAAAGGAGATGTTCAAATGCGAAGCGATGCTATTAAAAAAGGACCTAAAAAACTTCCTCACAGAACATTATTAAAGGCATTAGGCCTTACTGATGCCGAAATAGAAAGACCTCTTATAGGTGTTGTAAGTGCCAAAAACGATATTATACCTGGCCACATGCACCTTGGTTTAATTTCACAGGCTGTTAAAGACGGAATACGTCTTGCCGGCGGTACACCTTTTGAATTTCCAGCTATAGGCGTATGCGACGGCCTTGCTATGGGCCACGACGGTATGCACTACTCACTTATAAGCCGTGAGCATATTGCCGACAGCGTAGAGATTATGGCTAACGCCCACCCATTCGACGCTCTTGTTTTTATACCTAACTGCGATAAAATTGTTCCAGGCATGCTTATGGCTGCTTTAAGACTTAACCTGCCAAGTATATTTGTAAGCGGCGGCCCTATGATGCCAGGTAAGCTTATGGACGGCTCAAAAACTACATATTCCAATGGATACGAGTTTATTCCAAAGCTTGAACAGGGATTATGCACTGAAGAAGAAGCTATGGACGTTGAAAACAACACTTGTCCAGGCTGCGGAAGCTGTGCTGGTATGTTCACTGCTAACTCTATGAACTGCCTTACAGAGATTATAGGCATGGGCCTTCCAGGAAACGGCACAATTCCTGCCGTAAATTCAGGAAGAATACGTCTTGCTAAAGAAGCCGGAATGAAAATAATGGAAATACTTGAAAAAGACTTAAGACCAAGAGATATTGTTACAGCAAAGGCTCTTGAAAACGCCCTTCATGCAGATATGGCTCTTGGCTGCTCCACAAACACAGCTTTGCACCTTCCTGCTATAGCTCATGAGGCTGGACTTACAATAGATTTTGAAGACATTAACAGAATAAGCAAAGAAACACCACATTTGGTTAAATTGGCCCCTGCTGGTGCTGACTGCCTTGTTGACCTTGAAGAAGCTGGCGGCTTAAGCGCTCTTATGAAAGAGCTTGAAAGCTATGGTCTTTTTGACACAAGCCTTATTACATGTACATGCAAAACAATAGCAGAAAATATCAAAAACGCTAAAGTACGTAACCCACAGGTTATAAGAAGCAAAGAAACAGCTTACTCACCAGACGGCGGACTTGCTGTTTTATGGGGCAATATAGCTCCAGACGGCGCCGTTGTTAAAAAAGGTGCTGTTCTTCCAGAAATGCTTGTGCATAAAGGACCTGCAAGAGTATTTAACAGCGAAGAAGAATGTATTGAGGCAATGACAGCAGGCAAAATTGTTCCTGGTGACGTAATTGTAATAAGATATGAAGGACCTAAAGGCGGCCCTGGTATGAGAGAAATGCTTGCTCCAACAGCAACACTTGCCGGTCTTGGTCTTGACAGCTCAGTTGCTCTTATTACAGACGGACGTTTTTCAGGTGCTTCAAGAGGCGCTTCAATAGGTCATATTTCACCTGAGGCAGCTGCTGGCGGCCCTATAGGCCTTATTGAAGAAGGCGACATTATATCAATAGATATGAATAATAACACACTTAATGTTGAAGTTGATGAAGCAACACTTGCTAAACGTCGCGAAAACTTTAAGCCAATACTTAAAGAAGTTCCTAACGGCTACCTTAAACGTTACAGACAGCTTGTAACAAGTGCTAACACAGGCGCCGTATTTATGGACTAAAAATTTAACACAGAATTAAGCATAATTTTTTATTCAGTTTTTAATTTATGTTTTAATTACAAAAACAGACAGCCCACCCTGTCTGTTTTTGTTATATAAAAAATATCAAAATATAATTAATTATACAATCATTGTAAAGCTTTCAAAAAAGCTTTAGGTTAACAACATAATTTATGTTTTATTATGCTTGAAAAATTTTATTAAAAAGCTTGTTTTAATTTTTCCTTATTAAAAAACAGCACCTTTATATATATTATGCTACTCCATAACAGCTTCAGGCATAACAACAACTGTATCAAAACTTACTGCTGAGCAGACAAATGAAAACTCTGTTTCAAACTCAATTACAATACTTAAAGCCGCCCTTGGCATAAGTCTGTCATTAAGTATAACTATAAGTATTCTTATGTACTTTAATGCAGGTTTTGCAGCTGAATACTTTATTAAAGACATTCGAGGTGCAGCACCTTTAAAAATATTAAGCCTTTGTCTGCCTTTTATGGCCGCAGGCTCATGTATAAAGGGATATTTTTTAGGCCGACAGAACAATATTTTTCCAGCATTATCCCAAATTTTTGAGCAGGCAGTAAGAATGTTGTCTTTAGCTGCCATTATGGCTGTTTATTCACCTGACACCATAGAAAGCGCTTGTTCTGCCGCAGTAGTTGGAGTTGTGCTTGGAGAAACGTTTTCGTTTTTGCTTACAGCCGCTTTTTTATTTTTTTCAACAGACAAAAAACAGTATAACAAAAATCGCCGCAGCATAAGCCTTTCATCTTGTTTTAAAAAAATTGTGTCAATGGCTCTTCCTCTTTCAGCGTCAAGAGCGGCTTCATCGTTTTTAATGGCTGTTGAAAACATACTTATACCACTGCGTCTTTCACTGTATCCAAAAAGTACAGACGCTTTAAGCCAGTATGGTCATCTTACAGGTATGGTTATGCCCCTTGTGCATTTTCCATCATCAATGCTTGGTGCTGTTTCGGTAAGTATAATACCTGCTGTTTCAAAGCAGAGAACTTATTCAAACAAAAACATAGCCGAAGCTACAGTTAACAGAAGTATATGCTTTACAGCTGCTACTTCCTGTGCTGCTGCCGTTTTCTTTTACGCGTTTTCAAATGATATATGCCAGATTGTATATTCAATGCCTGAGCTTGGAAACATTTTAAAACCACTTGCTCTGCTTTGCCCGCTTATGTATTCTCAAATTACATTAAACGGTATTTTAAACAGTCTTGGAAAACACTTTCATTTATTTATAACTGGCATTATATCTTCTCTTTTAAGTATAGGCACTATATATTTTTTAATGCCTCTAATGGGCATACCTGCATACATAATAGGCGCTTTTGTTTCAACAGCTTCTTCTGTTATACCAGCTGTTGTTATAAGCTCAAAGTATTTCAGAATAAAGCGTGCTATATTAAAATATTATTTCTTATGCGGCATGTGCGCCATTTTAGCAGCCTTTGTATCAAGGTTAATGCCGTTAAACAATATACTTTACCAAATGTGTTTTATGGGTTTAATATATTTAGCCGGAGTAATATTTACAGGTATTTTTTCAGAAATTACTGGATTTAAAAAATTAAACCCTAAACATTAACAAATGATAGTTTTATTTATGCATATTTTATTTCTTATTAAACATTAAAGGCAGCCGAAAGTGGCTGCCTTTTTATTGTGCGCTTAAGCAAGACAAAACCACCGGCTATGCCGGTGGAGTAAAAAAGCTTCAGCTTCAAGAAAAATCCTCCTTTGTTATAATAAAGAGTCCGGCAAGACACGAAAACAAAGGAGGATTTTTTATGAATAATAGTAGTTTAGCACATACAAAGTGGGAAT
>CALWEX010000045.1 GCA_944377425.1 uncultured Clostridia bacterium | reverse complement strand
ACTTTGGGTTTTGGTTTATTTTCAACTGTTCAGTTTTCAAGGTTCAATGTCTTTTTTCGCTTCAAGCTCTCGCCGTCAGCGTTATTTATATTACCAGATTTCTCATTTTTTGTCAAGAACTTTTTTTATTTATTTTTTTCAAGTTCTTAACTTAAATTTGAAATTTTCCGATTTGTTTGTTGCCTTTATTTTACCGACAACGATGATTTATTATACTCGCTTTTTAAAAAATGTCAATACCTTTTTCAAGTTTTTTTCATTTCTTTTTTTAGCTTTTAAATCTCTCGTTTTCGCTTTTGTTTTTCAGCGGCAACGAATATTTATTATACTCACTTTCCTTATTTTGTCAACACTTTTTTGTCATTTTTTTCAAAAAGTTTTTTGACATCCAAAAAAACTTTAAAAAACCTCTTTATTACTTATTGCAGCCTTCCTTATTATACCTGAATTATTGATTTTTATACTTATAAATGATAAAATTTCTTTGAAATTACATAACAAATTATCCTTTAAGGGAGGAAATAAAATGAAAAACACATTAACCATAGCCGGTTCTGATACCTGCGGCGGCGCCGGTATACAGGCTGACCTCAAAACCTTTTCAGCCCACGGCACATACGGCATGAGCGTAATAACAGCCGTTACGGTGCAGAACACAAAGGGCGTATTCGGCTGTCAGGATATAGACGCTGATATAATATCCGCTCAGATAGACGCTATATTTGAAGATATATTCCATGTAGACGCTGTAAAGGTAGGTATGGTTTCAAAAACAGAGACCATTAATGCCATAGCAGATAAACTGGAGAAATACAAACCAAATAATATAGTAATAGACCCAGTTATGATTTCAAAAAGTGGTTTCGACCTTTTAAAGCCAGAAGCAAAAGATGCGCTTATTAAAAGACTCATTCCTCTTGCCACAGTGCTTACTCCTAACCTTCCGGAAGCGGAAGTTATTACAGGCATGAAAATAGATAATATTTCTGCAATGAAAGAAGCTGCTGAAAAAATACATGCTATGGGAGCAAAAAATGTATTCGTTAAAGGCGGACATCTTTCCGATGACGCAACAGATATTCTTTTTGATGGCAGCAATTTTACAATCCTCGAAGGAAAGAGAATTGATACCAAAAACACCCATGGCACAGGCTGCACTATATCATCTGCTATAGCCGCAAACCTTGCAAACGGTCTTAGTGTTGAACAGGCCGTTAAAGCCGCAAAGGAATATATAACAACAGCAATAGAACATTCCTTTGCCATAGGTCATGGCGTAGGCCCTACAAACCATTTTTATACACTGTATAAAAAATCCGGTATGCCTTGTGAATAATCAATACCTAAGCAACTGAAATAACAATTAAAAAACCTAAAACTAAATACCATAAATTAAAATGCGTATTGTAAAGAAATTCTTTTCCTACAATACGCATTTTTAAGTACATTAAATATTTAATCTATGCCTTAATCACATTAATGTTTCTATTTGAAAAATCATACTGTACTTTATAATTAACAGTTTTACCTACATCGTTATAAGTAAAGCTTCCCTTAAACTCCAGCATTTCATTTTTAACCCACTTTATCTCATTGGCAGATGAGTAATTTTCACCATCAATTCTAACATCTGTACTATACCCGTTTTCAAAAGCTATTTTGTTTTTTGCACTTGATACAATCTCGCTTCCTATTTTACTTTCCGAAGGAGATATAACAAATAAAAATTCACTTTTCCCTGAGCATGCCTTTACAGCTAAAAGCGCTTTATCTGGTGATAAATAAAAATCACTTATATATGTCATAGGGTCTGAAAGAGTCATATATTCTTTTAGTTTTCCGTCTTTTATCTGCCAAATTTTGTTATATCCGCCGTAATCGGAATAATTGCAGAATGTATTAAAAAATATACTGCCATCATTCATAGTATAAACATATTGGCTTTTAAACTCATCAGACAATATATCACACGCAAACTCAGCAGAATTTGCTATCTTTTCCCTGCTGTCGTTTTTAAAAGGCTCTATGGCATTATAAGCCTTTGTTTTAAGCTCATTATCATTGTAGCACTCTATAAGCCTGTTTATAGCTATATAAACTTCATAATCGTTTTGAGAATTTAACGCTGTAAAGAATTTATCGGCGTCAAACTGAATTTCTTCATCAGGCAGTGAAAAAAGCTCCGTGTCTTCTTTTGTAATGTAACGCATATACATCTCATTATTCTTTTCTGTATTTACTTCTCCAAAAGCAGTAAAACATAAAGAAAAAGCCAATACAGCACTTATTCCTGAAACAAAAATACCTTTTCCAAATTTCATAAACTTCGTCTCCCTTCTTTTAACGCCATTAGCAGCCATTTAATAACATTTTACATAATTGTACCATACCTATAAGATGTTAAACATTAATGAATTATTACGTTTTGCTTGAAAAGATAAAATTCGGTAATTATACTTTTAGTAAAGCCTAAAACTAAAAATCCCTGCAAGGAGCATAATATGGAAAAAAACATACCACTTGATTTATATAGAATATTCTGCACTGTAGTGCGAACAGGCAATATGTCAGCAGCGGCAAAAGAGCTTTATATCTCTCAGCCTGCTGTCAGTATGTCAATACACCAGTTGGAAGAAAGAATGGGCGCTCCCCTTTTAATTAGAACATCAAAAGGCGTACGTACAACGCCAGAAGGCAATATGCTTTTTGAATACCTTGACCAAGCCCTTATGCTTATAAGTACAGCCGAAAACAAATTTATGGAAATGGTAAACCTTAAAACAGGTGAAATACGCATTGGCGCCAGCGATACCGTAATACAAAACTTTCTTATGCCCTATCTGGAAAAATTCAATATACAAAACTCACATATAAACATAAAAGTTACAAATAAAACAACATACGAATCATTGCGCCTTTTAAAAAGCGGCGTTGTAGATGTATGCTTTATTAATCTTCCTATAGAAGAAGACAGCGACTTAGAAATAACCGAGTGTATAACAATACACGACTGTTTAATAGGCGGCACAAAATTTAAAGAGCTTTCCAAAACTGGTATAGAGCTAAGCAAAATAAACGACTATCCTCTTTTGCTTTTAGAAGACTTAAGCAATTCAAGGCGTTATCTCGACTCATACGCCCAAAAAAACGGCGTTGTGCTTCATCCTATAATAGAGCTGGCCAGCAGTGACTTATTAGTTGAGTTTGTTAAAATAAACCTTGGCCTTTCATTTGTTATAAAAGATTTTGAAGGCAGACATATAGACAATAAAACATTATTCGAAATACCTTTAAACCCGCCAATACCTCAAAGAAGTATAGGACTTGTAAAGCTTAAAAATGTGCCTCTCTCCCATGCCGCAATGGGCTTTGTCAGCCTGTTTTCAGAATCCGGCAAAAAATAAATTAATCAAACTACAAAATATAGCTAAATTATTGTATTAAATTATTAATACATTTAAAAAACAATAATACAGCCAAATTAAAGTAATTTATTTAAAATAAAATTTCAGCCTTAAAATCAGAGTATCATTTAGCTTTATAATGTTGTTTAATTATTTATTTTACTTAAACACATATTTTAAAAATCATGACCACCGGCTTAGCCGGTGGTTTGACTTGGACCCTATAAGGGTCCTTTGCCTGCACGCGTCTTAAAGACGCACTGAATGTCCGGCATTTGCACTACTATCTCTACAGCCGCTTAAAGCGG
>CALWEX010000044.1 GCA_944377425.1 uncultured Clostridia bacterium | reverse complement strand
TTGGTCAGGGCAATCACTTTGCAATTTGACATTTGTGCGTCCTCCTTTCGCATAAATTTAGCCGCTTTGTCAAGGCGGCTATGTAAAAAAGAGTGAGAGAACGCAAAAAAGCCGCTTACTCTTAGGGAAATAAGAATAAGCGGCTATGTGCGATATGTCTTAGATATGTTCAATTTTCATTTTCTTGACAGGCGCATTGACAACCTTGAAAATCAGCTCGTCAACGCAGTCCGTGTATCTGCTTTCCTGTATCAGCCTGTTTTTCAGCTCTACAAGGCTATGTATTACCAACTGTCGCTCGTGGCTATCCAGATATGCGTGATAGGTTTTATCTCTCATAGACTTGTCCTCCTTACACTTTCATTATATTTATAATCTCATCTAAATTCCAATGTGCAAATGCTTGTCCGTTTATGCCACATCAGGAACAGCAACACATATATTGATAGTGCGTTTTTCTCCACGCTGAATGACCGCAGGGTGCTCCGCAAAGTCAAACTGGTTGTTTATACCATACCTTACAACCTTATCTGTGGTACGGAAGGTATGTAACCGAAAGCCGTAAAAATGCGGATTTTCAGCGTTTTTCAGGATATGGAACATTTCCGTTGCTTCTGTAGGCACTGAGGAAATAGCCCACACAGAAATTATGGGCACTATAGTGCGTCAGCTTTTAAAAGGTGCAACACAGCAGCAGATAATGGATTCTGGCTTTGACCAGTATTTTGTTGCACATGGTTTAGGTGTTTATCCTTGCAACGCAGCCGGAGACCCATGGTCGGCAGGCGGAATTCAGTCAAAAGGTGACCCTATAACAGATTTGTATGAGGATATGGCAGCAGAAAAAAAGGCCCTTCAAACTTATGATTATTTAATTGCTTTAACAAGCGACCCTGATGTTCTTAAACCACTTAGGTTTTTAAGAGAACGAGAGATAGTTCATTTTCAGCGTTTCGGTGAAGGGAAGCAAACAGTTTTAAACGAATTATACATACATGTTTTTAGTTGTAAATTATTAAACATAAAAAATACTCCCCCAATAATAGGGGAGTATTTAAAATTATTTGTTGTATATAGTTAATTATTATCAATATTTTTCATTACCATAGCTCATGCTGTTCATACTGCTCATATCACTATAGTCTTGGTTTGAGCTTTTTTCTGGTTCTGGGTTAAAAGAAGAATCAGAATTTTTAAGCTTAAATGAGCTAACAAGGTTTTTAAGCATTACAGCCTGACCGGAAAGTTCTTCGCTGGCTGCAGCACTCTGCTGAGCTGTAGCTGAGTTTGTCTGTATTACGCTTGAAATCTGGTCAATGCCTATGCTAACCTGTTTAGCAGCCTCAGCCTGATGTTTTGAACCTTCAGATATAGCGCCTATTGCAGATACAGCACCCTGTGCGCTTGAAGCTGTTTCTTCTATAGAGCTTGCAGTTTCATTTACAATACGTGTTCCATTTTCAACAGCTTTCATGCTGCGCTCTATTAATGATGATGTACTCTTAGCAGCTTCAGCACTCTTAGCGGCAAGGTTACGTACTTCGTCGGCTACAACAGCAAAGCCTTTACCAGCAGAACCTGCACGGGCAGCTTCAACAGCAGCATTAAGTGCAAGTATATTTGTCTGGAAAGCTATATCTTCTATAGTCTTTATAATACGGCCAATTTCATCGGAGCTCTTGTTTATTTCATCCATAGCACTTACAAGCTCTTTCATCATATTCTGAGTTTCATTAAGTGCTGAACCTGCACTAAGTGCAAGTTTGTTAGCTTCATCAGCTGAGTCGGCATTCTTTTCTATCTCAGCAGTAATTTCGTTAACGGTAGCGGCAAGTTCCTCAACGCTTGAAGCCTGCTCTGTAGCACCTTGGCTAAGGGCCTGTGCACCTGAAGCTACCTGTTCTGAACCAGATGAAACTTGGTCAGCAGACAGATTGATTTCATGTAATGTATCGCTTAATTTAGTGTTTATGTTGTGCATGCTTTCAGCAACAACTTTAAAATCGCCGCGATATATGTTGTCGTTAATATCTATATCAAAATTACCTGATGCCATAGCTCCGAGAGAGCGGTCTTCTTCATTAATTATATCTCTAAGAGCGTCAACAATGTTTTGGGTTGCGCTGGTAAGTATTTTTGTTTCATCCTTTGAATTAACTGTAGGTACAGGAGAGTTCAAATCACCTTGTGAAAGAAGAACAAGTCTGTTTGCACAGTCTTTAATAGGTTTTGATATTCTGCCTGTTATTATAATTGAAATTACAAGAACAAGTATAATTGCTAATATTACTAATAATATAGTAACTATAATTGATGTAATTGTTGAATGCATAAAGTCACTTGTAGGCGCAAAAGCAGCAAGGCTCCAGCCGTCTGTGCCGGTAACAGGTGCATAACCCATAATCTTTTCAGTACCATTTATAGAGTATGTACCAACTCCGCTTTGACCATTGCGCATGTTTTTATGGAGTGCTGCTAAATCCTGGAGTTCTGGGTCGCTTGTGGCTTCATTTTCTATATTTTGAACTGTAACAGTATCCATTGTTATATCAGCAATGGTATTTCCGTCTTTGTCAATCATATAAGCTCCGCCGTTTTCGCTTATATTAATGCTTGACATTATATCGTTTAAGAATGTTTCTTTAGGAACAAAGTATACAACACCTACTGGTGTAGTATCAGCCTCGCCATCTTTCCAAAGTGGAGCAGCTACTATAATAGTAAGCTCGCCTGTTACTTTACTTTTAACAGGTGTAGAAATATAAGCTTCTCCATTCATACATCTTTGATAATATTCCCTGTCGGAATAGTTGTTTCCATCGAAAATACTGTTACCATTTGCATCAAGCACGTTAGAACGTGTCATATTGTATTTTTTAGCCCATGAATCTAATAATGCCTGTTTTTGTGCAGCTGGTACATTTGGGTCTGAAATATCGCTGCGGGCACCAAAAGCTTCAGCTACATTTATATAAGAAGCTATTTCTTGGCTGACACGATCTGCTGCTGTCTCTGCTATAATTTTCGATGACTGTTTAAGCTGGTTCATCGAACTGTTGTAACTCATAAGTATGCTTGTAATGCCTAATATTAAAAGTACTATAACTACAAGGCTTCCCAAGCTTACAATAATCTTTGTACGAATGCTCTTCATAATTACACACTCTCTTTCCCTTATATAGTTATTTTTTGTTTGAGGCCGTTTAATATAGCCCTTAAGTATATTCCCCATAGCGTTTGATTGCTCAATACAAAACCTATGACAAACACTATATTAACTTATCGACAAATTAGTTTGTTTTGTAAATGATTATTATAAAAATATTCAAATTTTTGTGATTTTTATTATTAAAAAACGCGTTAAAACCTTTGTGCGGCTTAACGCGTTTTTTAGATATTCCAAATTATTTCACAAGTACCATCTTTAAATATAATAATTCTATATATTAGTATTTGACACACAGCCTTTTTTTGATTAAAATCAGCTTCAAGCCATTTTTGACAGAGCTGAGTAAAATTTAATACAGGCTGTTTTTTGGTTTTAAGCTGATTTAAAGTGTTTAAAATTTTGTTTTTCTCCAAAGAAAGTGAAAGGGCTTTTTGATTTAAAGCTGATAAAAGCTCTTTGTTAACGTGGCTCATTAAAATAATATCTGATAATTTGTTTTGCTGTTCTTCAATATGTTTTAAATATGATTTAATGTTTTCTAAATTAGATTTAGTTAAATAACTGTTTTCTTTATATTCTGTTTTAAACTGATATAATTTTTCATATATGCATTTATCAATAAAATTTTCTAAGTCATCGGCGTAAATTGTTAAGTCACAACCGCTGCATATCTTTTTATGGCTTTTTTGCGGGCATATAAAATACCGCCTGAAAGAACCATCACTTTTTTTGCTTTTAACAGTTGTCATTAAACTGCCGCAAAGCGCACATGTGATTTTTCCTGAAACAAAACTGCTTTTATTGGATACAGAACGACCAAGTTTCCTATTTTTATCAAGCTTTAACTGGCATTTAAGCCATATATCAGGATTTATAACTCCTTCGTGCTGGCATAAAACAAGCTTCATATCCGACCAGTCATTAAGAGCCTTGTTGTGAGTTGTTTTGCCGTAAATCCGTGCACCATATGTGCCGTTAAATGTTTTTATGTCGTTTACTATTTTTACACCTTTGTTTTGGTAGTAATTGTATACGTTAAAATCTGCTTTAACATATACAGGATTTTTTATTATGGCGCTTAACTTAGATGCTGTCCACAAAGAACCGTTAAGCGGCTTGATATTGTTAATTTCAAGGCTGTGCAAAAGAGAACGCAAAGAAGTATTTGGGTCTGAATAATAATTGAATATATAAATAACCTGTTTCAGCTCTTTTTCATTAGGCACAAGGGTTTTGGTTTGTATACCATTAATAAAATCGTCTTTTAAACTAAAGCCGTACTGCCTTTTGCCGCCCATGTAAAGGCCTATTTCGCTTCTTTTGCTGTAGGCGTCTTTTACTCGGTTTATAATTGATGTGCGCTCAAATTCTGCAAATACTATAAGCATTTTTAATATTAAATCGCCGTAAACTGACGATGTGTCAAAGGCCTCCTGAGAGGAAACAAACTCAACGCCGTTTTCTTTAAAAACTTGAAGTATGCCTACAAAATCATTAAGTGAGCGGCTTATGCGGTCTAATTTATATGTAATAACTTTTTCTACAGAGCCGTTTTTAATGTCTTTTATCATTTCTTTAAACCCGGCTCTTTCAGTATTGCTGCCGCTGGCACCTTGGTCTTTGTAAATTTTAATATCTTTAAGTTTTTCATCAGGCTTAAGTACAGCTTTGCAGTAATATATCTGTGTTTCAATGCTTACACTGTTTTCCCGTTCCACAGACTGACGGGCATAAATGGCTATCACTTAAATTCGCCGTCTTTGCTGTTTGTTTCAAGTACATAGTTTATTTCGGTATATATGTAATTAATATCATTTAATGTGTCTGCTTTTTTTTCAGCTACAGAGTGTATTACTTTATGAATGAGGCCCTTTTTATCAGTGTATTGACTATATTTAACTATTTTACGCTTTATATCATGTTTATAACTCATAAAACCGTCCTTTAATTAACTTTTTATTATTCTATTACACTTAAATAGGTGAATATTACTGTATATGTTTAAAATGTTTAATATGCTAATTTCGGTGAAGCGCTTGATATAGTGCGTGGATATTTAAACGAAAACCATGTTTTTGATATGCCTTGTGTTAATTTAAAAAAGATGGATAAATAAGTTAAAAAAGTTAGGAAAAGTTAGAAAAAGTTAGGAAAAAGCAGAAAAAAATAAAGCCGTTCTTTTGAACGGCTTATTTTGTATAATCGAGGTGACAAGACTCGAACTTGCGGCCTCTGCGTCCCGAACGCAGCGCTCTACCACCTGAGCCACACCTCGACAACAATAATATTTTAATTAATTAATTTTTAAAAGTCAATAGATATGGAAAAAATGTAAAATACACAGGCCTATGGATTTTAAGTATTTTAATACCCGTAAGCCTGTGTTTTAATTGTTAAAAAATTATCCTTTGTTTTGTATTATTCAAACTCCAGCTTTCCTAAATAGCTGTCCATGTCTATACCATACTCATTGCAGATAGTACGCATTTCTTTAATTGTGTTTTCGTTTACAGGTATGCCTTCTTTAAGCATTCTTGCATAGGCCTCAACTTCTTTTTCGCCATGTGTGTAAATTCTTGGCTGTCCTTCGGCTTTTGGAGACTCTCTAAGCTCCTGAAGGAAAGCAGAAAAATGCTTTTTAATTTCTTCAGGGTCGCCAAAAAGGTTAGGGTTAATAGCCGCAAAACCGTGGCATGTGCCGCCTGTTGAGCCTATATGTGTATGGTTTGATGTAAGACCCATTGAAAGAACGGACGAGAATATTTCAGCTATCATGCCGTAGCCATAGCCCTTGTGACCGCCGAATTTTTCAGTTGCGCCGCCTAAAGGCAGTATGCCGCCGCCGTTTTTCTCGTTTATGTTTTTAAGTATATCCGGTGCGTCTGTGCTTGGATAGCCTTTTGAGTTAAGTGTCCAGCCGTCAGGAAGTTCTTCACCTTTTTTGTTATAAACTTCAACTTTGCCTCTTGTAACAACTGTTGTTGAAGCATCAAAGAAGAAGTCGTATGGTTCAGCCGGCATAGCTATAGCTATTGGGTTTGAACCCAGCATAGCCATTCTGCCGTAAGTAGGCACCATTATAGCTTCGCTGTTTGTAACTGAAAAGCCTATAAGGCCTTCTTTGCAGGCCATTTTAGCATAGTATCCGGCTATGCCGTAGTGGTTTGAATTTCTTACTGTAACAATGCCTATACCACTTGTTTTTGCTTTTTCAATAGCTTTGTTCATAGCAAAATGTCCAACCAGCTGGCCAACACCAAAGTGGTTGTCTATAACGGCACTGAGAGGTGTTTCGTGAATAATTTCCCATTTTGAATCCATGTGTATACGGCCGTTTTTAATTGTTTTATAGTAAAGCACCATTCTTTGAACGCCGTGTGACTCAATTCCGTACATATCGCTTGTAAGCAAAACGTCTGTTATAATAGCCGCCTCGTCAGGTGTAAATCCCATTTTCTGAAAAACTGCGTTAGAAAATGTTTTCATTGTTTCATACTGAATTCTAACGTAACCCATAAATACCCTCCTGTAAATATATAGAACTTTAATTAAATTTTAACAAACTTATTGACTCATTATGTCAATTATACTACAATGTATACCGTGTGCAAAGGTTTTTTGTGTTTTTTATTACTTATTGTGTGTGTTTATGGGGGTAAATGAATATGGAGAACTCTAAACTGAGGGGCTACAAGAGGATATACCTTGTTATAGCCCTTATAGCTTTGTCTGGCATTATACTGGGAGATTACAGGACTATTCCAGCTGGATTAAAAACTATATATTTTCATCCGGCTCTGCTTATTACAGACTATATAGCCCTTGTAGGACCAGCGGCAGCGTTTTTGAATGTAGCCCTTGTTACATTCTTTTCGGCACTTTTAATGCAGATTAACAAGTTTCCGGTAAACGGAAAGTATTTTCATGTACTGGGCCTTATGGCTGGATTCGCATTTTTCGGTAAAAATATATTTACTATGTGGTATATACTTTTAGGTACATGGATACTTAGCAAGGTTAAAAAAGAAAAGTTCTCCAAATACCTTACAAGCGGACTTTTGGCTGATTCCCTTGGCCCAATGGTTGCTGTAGCTTATTTGTGGCACGGGGGTACTTACTGGCCGGACTATCTGGTAGCTATACTTGTGGGTATAGCTATAGGCTTTGTTGTGCCGCTTGTAGCAGAGCATACATTCGTTGTATTAAAAGGCTTAAGCCTTTATAACGTAGGCTGTACAGTTGGTTTTGTGGCAATAGCTTTTGTGCCTATTGAGCAGGCTTTTAACATTCCTTTTGAAAGTGAAGGCTGCTGGGCAGAAGGCAGACCTTTGGGCTTTATAATACTTATGTATGCCATTGCAGTAGGCTTTGTAATTGCCGGATACCTTAAAGACAAGGAACATTCTTTTAAAAATTACAGAAATCTTTTAAAACGCCCGGGAAACGGTAAATATAACTTTGCCGAGCTTGACGGCATGGGTGCCGTTTTAATTAATATGGGTGTAAATACTTTTATTTGTACTACATATTTGCTTTTAATAGGCGGCGATTTAGCCGGCGGAACTATAGGCCCTATATTTACAGTTATAGGCTTTTCAGCTCAGGGCAAACATGCAAAGAATATATTGCCTATTATTTTAGGCTGTTTTATAGGCTCGGTTTTAAGCCCAACAGCTTCACCTACAACTCATGGTGTGCAGATGGGTACTTTCCTTGGCACAACACTTGCGCCAATGGCAGGAACTTACGGCCCTATAGCTGGTATTATAACAGGTGCTCTGCATTGTTATGCGGTGCTTAAAACAGGTAACTGCTATGCTGCGGCTAACCTTTACAACAACGGTTTCTGCGGAGCTGTTGTAATGACTGTTTTATATCCAGTTTTCAGGCATTTCTTTAAAGAAAACACTTACGATGCGCCTTCTCCAAGCATGGCACAGAGAAGTGACAGTACAGGAGGAAGAGGAGAAACAGTACTTAAATAAGAATAAAATAGTATAAAAAATTCTGCTATTAATTTTGAATTTTGCTATTGACATAGAAAATTTTGTATGCTAACATCATTAGCAACAAATAAATTACTTTTACAACACTGTGATGAGGAATAGTAAGTTTAGGGAGCTTTTCAGAGAGACGCCGTACGGTGCGAGGCGTTAGGCCAAATAAACTGAACTCGCCTTGGAGTGTTCCGCTGAAAGTAGGGGTTATCCCCGAGGATAGGACGGAACGGAAGCCGACCGTTACAGCGGCAGGATATCGGTTTAACCTGTATCTGAAAGAGTGTATTCCATTAGGAATAAATTAGAGTGGTACCACGGAAGCTTAAGCCTTCGTCTCTGACAAACAGAGATGAAGGCTTTTTTGTTTATATAACCGTCTGATTGGCCATAAGACGTAATTTTCCGTGAATTAAACTTTGTTGTAAGAGTATAAAATAATAGATATTTATAACAAAGGAGACTGAAAATTATGATGAATTATACTAAATACAGACCATACCCAACTATGAATATGCCAAACAGAAAATGGCCGGATAACGTAATTAAAAAAGCGCCTATCTGGTGCAGCGTTGACTTAAGAGACGGTAACCAGTCACTTGAAATACCAATGAGCCTTGAAGAAAAAATCGAGTTTTTCAAATTCCTTGTAAAAACCGGTTTTAAAGAGATAGAAATTGGTTTCCCGGCAGCCAGCGATACAGAGTTCGAGTTTGCCAGATACCTTATAGAAAACAATATGATACCTGACGATGTTACAGTTCAGGTTCTTACACAGTCCAGACCGCATATTATCAAAAAAACATTCCAGGCGTTAAGAGGTGTAAGAAGGGCTATTGTTCATCTTTACAACTCCACATCAACTTTACAGAGAGATGTTGTTTTTAACGCATCAATGGAGCAGACAACAGCTCTTGCTGTAGCCGGAGCTAAGCTTTTACAGGAAGAAGCAGATAAACAGCCTGAAAGTGAATTTGTTTTCCAGTATTCACCAGAAAGCTTTACAGGTACAGAAACACCTTATGCTGTTGAAATATGCAACGCAGTAATTGATGTTTGGAAACCAACACCAGACAAAAAAATAATAATCAACCTTCCTTCAACAGTTGAAATGGCAACAGCTAATGTTTACGCTGACCAGATTGAATACTGCTGTGAAAACCTTAAATGCCGTGACAGCATTATAGTTAGCCTTCACGCACATAACGACAGAGGTCTTGCTATTGCTGAAACAGAATTTGGTATTATGGCAGGCGCTGACAGAGTAGAGGGAACACTTTTCGGAAACGGCGAAAGAACAGGAAATACAGACATTATGACTGTAGCCATGAACCTTTTTACACAGGGTATTGACCCAGAGCTTGATTTTTCAAATATTGATGAGGCAGTAGAAACTTATGAGAAATATACAAGAATGACTGTTCACCCAAGACATCCTTATGCAGGAGCTCTTGTATATACAGCTTTCTCAGGTTCACATCAGGACGCTATAAGAAAAGGCATGGAAAGAATGAAAGAACATCCTGACAGATGGGAAGTTCCATATCTTCATATCGACCCTAAAGATGTTGGAAGAACATACGACCCTATTGTACGTATAAACAGCCAGTCAGGAAAAGGCGGAGTTGCATTTATTCTGGAGCAGAACTTTGGTTTATACCTTCCAAAGGCATTCCAGCAGCACTTCAGCCTTGTTATTACAAAGCTTTCCGATGTAAACCACAAAGACGTAGAGCCTAAGGTTATATTCGACCAGTTCAACAAGGAATATGTAAATATTACAGAGCCGGTTAAACTTATAAGCTATAAAGAAACAGCTACAGGCAACGATGAGGAAGTAGCTGTTGAGGCTAAAATTACTGATAATGGCATGGAAAAAACAATTAACGGCGTAGGAAACGGTGTTATAGATGCCTTCTGCCATGCTATGGTTAAGTACATAGGTACAAACTTTGAGATTGTAAATTACAGTGAGCACTCAATGGAATACGGTACTAAATCAAGAGCTATTTCTTATATACAGCTTTCAACAGATAAAGGCGGAGTATTCTATGGCGCTGGTATAAGCAGCAACATTACAGAATCATCATTAAGAGCAGTTGTAAGCGCAGCAAACAAAATTTTAGCTGAATAAGGAGGAATTTAAAAATGGGAATGACAATGACACAAAAAATATTAGCGGCACATGCCGGTCTTGATAGTGTAAGAGCCGGACAGCTTATAGAAGCTAACCTTGATATTGTAATGGGCAACGACATTACAACAGCTGTAGCCGTTAAGGAATTTGCCAAAACAGGCGCTAAAAGCGTTTTTGATAAAGAAAAGGTAGTTATAGTTCTTGACCATTTTACTCCTAACAAAGATATTAAGGCTGCTGAACAGTGCAAATGCTCAAGACAGTTTGCCAACGAAATGGAAGTTAAAAACTTTTTTGATGTAGGCCAGATGGGTATTGAACATGCGCTCCTTCCTGAAAAAGGCATTGTTTCCTGCGGTCAGGTTATAATAGGCGCTGACTCCCATACATGTACATACGGTGCTCTTGGTGCTTTTTCAACAGGTGTTGGAAGCACAGATATGGCAATAGGTATGGCAACAGGCAAAGCATGGTTTAAAGTTCCGGCTGCTATTAAGTTTGTACTTACAGGTAAGCCTGCTAAATGGATAAGCGGTAAAGACATTATTTTACATATTATAGGTAAAATAGGCGTTGATGGCGCTTTATATAAATCAATGGAATTTGTGGGCGATGGCATAAGCTATTTGTCAATGGATGACAGATTTACAATGGCTAACATGGCTATTGAGGCAGGTGCTAAAAACGGTATTTTCCCTGCTGACGAAAAAGCTGTTGCTTATGCAAAAGAGCACGGAGCAAAAGAGCCTGTTGTTTATACAGCTGATGATGACGCTGTTTATGATGAGGTTATAACAATAGACTTAAGCACATTAAGACCTACAATTTCTTATCCGCACCTTCCGGAAAACACAAAAACAGTAGATGAAGCTGTAAAAGACCATGTTAAAATTGACCAGGTAGTTATTGGCTCATGTACTAACGGTCGTCTTGATGATATGAAGATAGCTGCTGATATTTTAAGAGGAAAACAGGTTTGTAAAGACGTTAGAACAATAGTTATTCCTGCAACACAGCAGATTTATCTTGACTGCATTAAGCTTGGCTATGCTGAGGATATAGTAAAGGCTGGCGCTGTTTTAAGCACACCAACATGCGGACCTTGCCTTGGCGGTCATATGGGAATTTTAGCGTCTAAAGAAAGATGCGTTTCTACTACAAACAGAAACTTTGTAGGCAGAATGGGCGCTACAGACTCTGAAGTTTATTTGGCAAGCCCTGCGGTAGCTGCCGCTTCGGCTTTAACAGGTTACATTACTGACCCTGAAAATATTTGATTAACGGGAGGACTGAAATAAATGGACGCTAAAGGAAAAGTTTTTAAATATGGAGAAAATGTAGATACAGACGTTATAATTCCTGCAAGATACCTTAATGTATCCGACGGAAATGAACTTGCTAAATACTGTATGATAGATATAGATGCCGACTTTGCTTCTAAAGTGCAAAAAGGCGACATTATAGTAGCAGGCAAAAACTTCGGCTGCGGCTCATCAAGAGAGCATGCACCACTTGCTATTAAATGCGCCGGCGTAAGCTGTGTTATAGCACCATCTTTTGCAAGAATATTTTACAGAAACTCAATTAACATAGGCCTTCCTATTATGGAGTGCACAGAGGCTGCCGAGGAAATTCAGGCTGGCGATGAGGTAGAGGTTAATTTCTCAACAGGCGAAATTTTTGATAAAACAACAGGAAAAACATATAAATCAGAGCCGTTCCCAGAGTTTATGCAAAAAATAATAGCTGCCGGCGGACTTGTAAAATACACATCAGAAAACATAAATAAATAAAACTGTATTTGTTTGGAGGCTTAAAAATGGGTACATATAATATAGCCGTAATTAAAGGTGACGGCATAGGTCCTGACATTGTAGAGCAGGCACAAAAAGTAATTAAAAAAGTTGGCGAAAAATTCGGCCATACATTTAATATGACAGAAGTTTTGGCAGGCGGCGCCGCAATAGACGCTGTAGGTGTTGCACTTCCTAAGGAAACAATTGAGGTATGCAAAAAAAGCGATTCCGTTCTTTTGGGAGCAGTAGGCGGACCTAAGTGGGATAACCTTCCGGGAGAACTTAGACCGGAAAGAGGCGCTCTTTTGGGCTTAAGAAAAGAGCTTGCACTTTATGCAAACTTAAGACCGGCTATTATGCACAAGGCTTTAAGTAATGCCAGCCCTATTAAACACGAGATTATAGGCGATAGCCTTGATATACTTGTTGTTCGTGAGCTTACAGGCGGTATTTATTTTGGTGAAAAAGGCCACCGTGAGGGAAAATACGGCGAGGAAGCTTATGACATTGAAAACTACAGTCCTTTTGAAGTAGAGAGAATTGCAAGAATAGCATTTGACGCCGCTATGAAGCGTAATAAAAAGGTAACAAGTGTTGATAAAGCCAATGTGCTTGAAACATCAAGACTTTGGAGAAGCAAAGTTATAGAGGTTGCAAAGGATTATCCGGAAGTTGAGCTGGAGCATATGTATGTTGATAATGCAGCTATGCAGCTTGTAAGAAATCCAAAACAGTTTGATGTAATTGTTACATCTAATATGTTTGGTGATATACTTTCAGACGAAGCAAGTCAGATAACAGGCTCAATAGGTATGCTTCCTTCAGCCAGCCTTGGTGAAGGCTCTTTTGGAATGTATGAGCCTATACATGGTTCTGCACCTGATATTGCAGGTATGGATATAGCAAATCCTTTGGCTACAATACTTTCTGTTCCTATGATGCTTAAATATTCTTTTGGTCTTGAAAAAGAGGCTAAAGCTGTAGAAGATGCTGTTACAAAGGTTCTTGATAAGGGCATAAGAACAGTGGATATAGCAGAAGAAGGTATGTCTCATATTGGCACAAAAGCTATGGGCGATGCCGTTTGTGCTGAAATTTAATTAAATTACATAAGTTAAATACTTTCCGCTAAAATCGGGGAATGCTGGGGAAGATTTATATATAAATAAAATAATTGCGGAAAGTTATATTAAAAGGCAGAAGGCTGATGTCTTCTGCCTTTTTAAGTTGTATAAAGCAAAATTTTTTGTCTTTATCGCTTTGCCATTTTCTGATATTATATTTTTATAATCATATTTTAATTATAATAAATGGCTCTATATGGGTTATATTATTAGTATAGATTTATATAGAGGTGCGTCAATGAAATATTTTGACTTGTACTTTTTTAAAACATTATTCAATAGGTTTTTTGATGATGAGATAGGCTTAACAGCAGCAGCTTTATCTTATTATATGGTTTTTTCTTTTTTCCCTCTGCTTATAATGCTAAGTATAGTTTTAGGCCGTTTAGGCATACAATCCGGTGCAGGAGAAACGCTTTTGCTTACAATATTGCCGGATGATATTGTGCAAATAGCACATAGATACCTTGTTTTTGTAAATTCCGAAGGCAGCTCCAATATACTTTTTGCCAGTACATTTTTTACAGTTTATTTTCCTGTTAGGTCAGTTACAAAATTAATGGATGGCATAAACAGAGCATACGATAGGGAAGGTCAAAGTACGGCTGTGCGTCGTTTTGCATCGGTACTTATATTTGGTTTAATGGTTTATGGCCTTATTATATTTGGTATATTCCTTATTTCAGTTGGTGAGAGTGCCCTTACTATAATACTGCGTTTTTTTGGTCTGCCAGTTCAGTGGGCTCAGATTTGGACATATACCAAGTTTATAATATTGTGGTCTTTGGGCTCATGTGTTGTTTTGGCGCTACATTATGTTTCACCAGGAGAAAAAATGAAAATAAGCGATATGCTGCCAGGCTGTGTTATTTCTGTTACAGTTTGGACTGTTGTTTCAATGTTTTTTTCAATGTATGTTAAATATATAGGTAGATACTCGCTTTTATACGGTTCTATAGGTGCTGTTATGATACTGCTTTACTGGTTTTATATTACAGCCGTAATTTTGCTTATGGGTGCGGAGTTTTCAAGTATTCTTAGGGAAAGAAAACGAAAGTTTGAGAAATAGCTTGTTTGACATATTGGCGAAATTTCTATATAATATTTATTACTGTATGTAATGGGAATAAAATAGACATAGAATAAGAGGATACTTATGGAATTAAAAGAGTGTATTAATTTTTTGCTTTCTGCCGCGCAGCATAATGTTTTTCAATATCTTAATGTAAAGCTTTCTTCTTTAGGTGTTACGCCGTCACAGTACAGCGTTTTAAGCTGTTTGTGGGGCAGAAGCCATGCTACACCTAAACAGCTTGCTGAAATATTAGGTATAGAAACTTCAACTGTTTCAGGACTTTTAGACAGGTTACAGAAAAATGGCCTTATTGACAGAATAGTAAATAGCGAGGACAGACGTGAAGTTCAGGTAATAGCCACACAAAAAGGCCGTGACCTTGAAGGCCCTGTTACTAAAATAATAGATGAGGTAAATGCTGAGGTGCTTAAATCTTTCACACCGGAAGAAATAGATAAGCTTAAAAATGCTCTTAGAGTAATAGCTGCAGGCAAATTTGAGGCTTAAACTACATATTTAATATGTTTGATATAAGCACGACCGTATTCATAAGCGGTCTCTTTTGTAAGGAGGAATTGTTATGAAAAATATAATTATTACAATAGGAAGGCAGTACGGAAGTGGCGGAAGACAAGTTGGAAAATTACTTTCTGAAAAACTTGGTATACCGTTTTATGACAAAGAGCTTCTTACAGAAGCAGCTAAAAAAAGCGGTTTCTGTGAGGAAATATTCCAGGAAAACGATGAAAAACCAGCCGGAAGCTTTCTTTACTCCCTTGTAATGGGCGCAAATGGAGCAGATACTCTGCCACTTAACAATAAGCTGTTTTTGGCACAGTTTGACACAATTAAAGATATAGCATCAAAGGGCAGCTGTGTAATTATAGGCCGCTGCGCCGATTATGCACTTGAGGAATTGGATAATGTTCTTAACGTATTTATTTACGCCGACAAAAAGATAAGAGTAAAAAGAGCCGCTGAGGAGTACGGCCTTGAAGCTAAAAATCTTGATGACGCCGTTAATAAAATAGATAAGAAAAGAGCAAGCTATTACAATTTCTATTCAGGCAAAAAGTGGGGCGCAGCTGAAAGCTATAACCTCTGCATAGACAGCGGAAAGTTTGGTATTGAAAAAACAGCTGACTTTATTAAAGACTGTGTAGAGGAATTAAGCAAATAATTAATACATATTTAATTATAAAGTAGTTTTTTTAACTGAACATAAACTTTAAAATGAAAAGCACAAAATTCTTGTTTTTATATTTAAAACAGGTAATTTGTGCTTTTTGTGTTTTTAATTTGATTTAATATCTATTCGGCCGCGTTATTGGCTTTTTATTATTTCGTACATATTCTCAAGCCACATTTTAATTACAAAAGATGGTGAAACGATAAAAGATGCAAAAGAAAGACTAAAACAAAAATATTGATTACTATACTTATTTAAAATATGTTTGTAATACGCAAAAAGAGTTATAAAAAGGTTATAAAAAAGCAGACTGTACGCCTTATGCGTTTTAAGCCTGCTTTTAATATTTTGATTATTTTTTAAATGTCATGGTGTCTATCATTGAGCTTATTCTGTCGCTGTCTAATTTTTCCTTAACGGCCTTTTTTATGTAATCTTCTACTGCATAGCCGCGGCTTAAAGCATAGTAGTTAAGCTCAGTATAAAAATCCTTATCAAAAGAAACAGAAACTTTTTTAACACTGGCTGTTTTAGACTTAGTTTTGCTTTTATCCGCTGTTTGTTTTGTGGTCATTTTAATATCATTCCTTATTTAGCTGATGAAAAGAGGCTTCTTTTAAATTCCTCGGCAAGAAGTGTATGTCCGCAGGAGTTAAGAGTATATGTAATGTCCTCAAGTGTGCCGTCGGTTTCTTCAAACATACCGTCGCAGCACTGTCTTGAGTCTACACAAAGCAGGTAATTACCCGGCCTTTTAATCTCAATACCTAAGTCTTTTATGCCGCTGTCTGAAAATACAAGCACATCACCGTTAATATCTTTCCACGAGTTCTTTAAAAGAAAGTCTTTGTCAATTTTCAATGTTATCACCTTTCAAGTTTTCAGTTTTGCTTTTTTTATAAAGTTTAATATATAATACAATGCCGCACAGGGCAAGTATAATGGATACTATTTGAGATACGGCAATACCGCTTTGGCCTATTGTAAGCTGGTCTGTTCTAAATGACTCAACAATAAAGCGTATAGTTCCGTAGCCTATAAGGTATAATGTGCCTATTTGACCGTTAAATTTTTTATGCTTTCTAAGTATAAGCAAAAATATAAGCAGGCACAAATTAAGGAATGATTCATATAAGAAAGTAGGCTGTACCTGTATATACTCAGTGCCGTTTACATTTATAATGTTGTCAAGAACGCTTTGAGGTATATAACTTGCTTGGTCTTTAAGTATTCGCATGGCAAAAAGACCATCTGTATATCCGCCGAAAGCTTCGCGGTTAATAAAGTTGCCCCACCTGCCGCATACTTGGCCTAAAAGTACACTGGGAAGGACGGTATCAGCCATTAAAAAGAAGTTTATTTTACGTCTTTTGCAAAATATTATACCGCATAATATACCTGTAAGTACACCGCCGTATATTGCAAGACCGCCTTCGCGAAATGCAAATATTTTAAGTAGATTGTCTTTGTACATATCCCATGAGAATATTACATAATACAGCCTTGCACCTATAACAGATAATATTATGGCAAAAGATGCAAAGTCTATGTAGTCCTCCGGTTTTTGGCCGGAGCGCTTAGCCTCATGCAGTACAAGCAGTACAGCTGCTATTATGGCAAGGCCTATTATAAGGCCGTACCAGTAAACATTAAAGCTGCCTATTGAAAATGCTGTTCTGCTTAGTTTGTCTATTTTTATGCCTAAGTTGGGAAACCATATTTCAGGCATTAAAATCCCCCCTGAAGTTTTTTTATAACTATTTTATAACCGTTTTATAGCTATTTTATAACCGAAAGATAAGCATTTGACCTTTTAAAAGCTTCCAAAGCCATTGAATTTATTTTATCCGATGTAATGTCAGCAATAGCTTTTTCAGTATCTATAAGGCTAAAGCCGGATATTGCTAAGTCTGCCTGAGCATTTACTATAGCTTCTATGCTGTTATATCCACGTATAACTCTGCCGGCATACATTTTTTTAATACGTTTAACTGCTGTATCACCAACACCAGTTTTTATTAAAAGAGACGATGTTTTAATAAAGCTGTTGGCAACATAAGCTGGTTTTTGGCTTCGGCCGCTTATTACGGAAAACACACTGTTTGGAGCACATACAAGGCTGAAGCCCAGAGGCTCAGTTAAAATCTGTTTGTTTAAAAGCCTTTCATAAAGCTTTGAGCCTTCGCCAGATAAAATATCAAATACCATTTTTAAAGCGTATGTGTTTTCGGGACATACTTCAAAGCCTTCATGGTTAAAACCTATGTTAAAAATTGGCTCTGAAACATCAAAACGCTTTGAAACATAGTCATTTATTTTATTTGGGACTATTTCCTCTTTTATTCTTTCAGCACCTTGAGATGTGAAATCTGTTTCCTGTACAATAAGAGCGGCTTTTTCCGGCTCTATATCACCGGAGCATATAATGGAAATATTTTCCGGTGTATAAAAAGCATTATAACACGCGTAGAGTATTTCCGGTGTAATTTTTTCAACACTTTTATCACTTCCGGCTATTTCACAGCCTAAAGCGGTGTCTGGGTACATTAATTTGGTAAGATTGGAGAAAACCGCACGCTCCGGTATGTCTTTATACATATTAATTTCGCTTTTTATTATGCTTTTTTCGTTCTCTACGCCACTTTTATCAAAATACGGTTCTTTAATCATGTCCATTAAAAGCTTTAAATTATTGTAAAAGCCGTCAGAGCACGAAAAATAATACGCTGTTTTTACAAAATCTGTAAAAGCGTTTACTGAGGCGCCGTTTTTTGAAAGCTCTGTAAATATACTTTTATCTTTTTTATCGAATAATTTGTGTTCTATAAAATGCGCTGTACCAGAAGGAATTTCAGTAAAACCACTGTTTTGTTTGAACATTACATCCCCTGAGCCAAACTTAACAACAGCCATAGCCATAGATGTTTTAAATCCGCTCTTTGGGATTATATAACATTTAATACCTGTTGACAATGTATAAATATATACATAAGCGCCGCTAATAGGGCATTTTTCTTTAATTACATCCATTATAATGTCCTCCTTTCAGTTTAGAGTATATATAACTTGTTCTTTAATAGAAGAAATAATGCCATCTATTTCGCTTTGGCTTACGGATTTTATGTTTTGTATATACTCGTCTGTATCAGGAATAATGCTGTTTAGGCGGCAGGAAAACAAAAAGCCTGTTGTTTCCTGCTGACTGTCTGTAATAAGGCTGTATTTGGCGCAAAGGCTGTCTTTTGCTGTTTTTAACTGCTCCGGCGTGGCTGAAGCAGCATTTTTAATGCAGTCGCTTATAATTTGGCAAGCTTTATTTATGTTTTTGCTATCTGTCTGGCAGCATACGGATAAAACTCCGGTATTAGGCAGTATACTTGAGAAAATGCTGTAGCAAAGGCCTTCTTTTTGGCGCACTGTATTAAAAAGCAGTCCGCTTGGGCCGCTTAAAATCTCGTTTAAAACCTCACATGCATAAACGGAGCCATTTGAAAATGTATATCCAATACAAAGTACAGCTTGGTTTAAGCCTGTAAATGAGTAGGATTCGTTTACTATACGTGTTTGTGTGTTGGTGCCTTTTAGTCTGCCGCATGGCTGATATTTTTTTCGTACCATGTCGAAAAATGGTATTTTGTCAAAGCAGGCCTTAAACTCATCGCCGCTGGCTGGGCCTACACAGTAAACATCCATAGGCGCAGATGTAATAAGGTTATTGTAAAAGGCATGCAGTGTTGACGGTGTAATAAGTGAAAGCTCTTTTAAAGAGCCATCAGCGGAAATGCTAAAAGAACGGGAAACTTCATCAGATTCAGCATCACGGCACATTTCCTCATAAAGTCTGAATATGGCGTATTGTGTTTTGTTGTCTTTTAAAGAACGTATAGCCTTTGACTGGGCATAAACTCCGTTTGAAAAATCTGCTTCCATAAACCTATTTAAAAATGTTTTAGGTGAAAGCAGTGTGTTGCCTGCAACAAAAAATACTTTAGGCAGCAAAACGGCTTTGTTGGCAAATACAAAATTAAGACACAGCACAAGGCGGCAGTCTTTTTTAAATGTAAATATGTCCATTGTGCAGCCGTAAAGCTCTTGAAGATGCCTGTTAAAAAGGCTTACACTGGGATATTCACTGCATCCGCTTTTTAACACTCTGGCAAGAAGGGCAGCTTTTGCAGCTGTTTCGTTTGTAAGATTGGTGCGTATAAAAAAAGTAACACTGTTTGTTGTAAATTTGTCATCTTTAAGGCAGTGCAGATTTATACCTTCGCTTATTTGAAAAGTACGCAGATTGCTCATTTTATCACCTCTTAATTTTAGTGTTTCTAAAAATTAATAAATAATACATTGACAAATTTGGTCGGTTGTTATAGACTTAATTTAGGTCGATAATTATAGACCAAGGAGGTAAATATGGATAATTTAAGATTGTGTGACAGTGATTACAGATTTATGCTTATTGTTTGGGATAACGCGCCTATAGGCTCTGGAAAGCTTGTAGAAATATGCCGTGATAAACTGGGCTGGAAAAAGTCAACTGTTTATACGGCAATAAAAAAACTTACTAAAAAAGGAATAATTGAAAATAAAAATGCCATTGTAGGCGTTATTGTGCCTAAAGAAAAAGTACAGGCAGAAGAAACTGATTATTTTGTAGACCGTACATTCGGCGGTTCTTTGCCAGATTTAATGGCGGCATTTTTTAAAGGCAGAAAAATTTCACAAAAAGAGGCTCAGGAGATTAAAAAGCTTATAGATGAACACAGTGAGGAGTGATTTTATGTCTGTTATAACGGATTTATTTTACACAGTGCTCTCCCTTTCTTATAAGTCGGTATTTGTTGTAATTTTTATATTAGCTGTTAGATTTTTTATAAGAAAACTGCCTAAAAGCTATTCTTTTGTTCTTTGGGCTGTGCTTGCATTTCGTCTTATATGTCCTGTATCTTTTGAATCAGCTGTAAGTCTTTTTAATAGCCTGCCGGATAGAGCTTATTACATAAATACAGTAATTCCGTCATCAGGCGGTACAGTGGCACAAAATAATTTTAATGCAGATGTTTTAAACACCAACACAGCGGCTGTTCAAAATGCGGTTAATTCTGCCATAAGTTTGGAACAGATTGCAGTTTATGTTTATATTGCCGGAGTTTTGGCTTTTGCCATTTATGGTGTTTATATGTATATTAAGACTTTAAATAAAGTTAAGTTTGCCGTTAAAAAAGAAAATAATATTTATTACTGCGACAATATAGCTTCACCTTTTGTTCTTGGCTTTATACGGCCTAAAATATACATTCCTTTCCGTATTGAAAAAAGTGACGAGTATTTTATTATACTTCACGAAAAATACCATATAAAAAGAAAAGACAATATATTAAAGCTTTTGGCCTATATACTGCTTTGTATTCATTTTTTTAACCCATTTGTATGGATTTCTTATTATTTATTTGAAAAAGATATGGAAATGAGCTGTGACGAAAAGGTGATACATATTTTGGGAGCAGATGCCAAAAAGCAGTACAGTTCTTTATTGCTTTCTTTTGCCATGAATAAAAGGCATGTAGTGCCTTCGCCAGTATCTTTTGGTGAAAGCGGAGTTAAAAGCCGAATTAAAAACGTACTTATGTTTAAAAAGCCTAAAATGGCAGTAGGTATTATAGCTGTTTTAGTATGTATTATTGTTTTTGTAACACTTGGTGCTGACCCGTTTTCGGGCTGGAGAGTTAAATATACGCCTGTATATACTCAAAGCAATGGCTCTGAGGCGGAGTATGAGTATACAGCGCCTTTAGGCACAAAGTCAGTTGCTCTTTATGGTGAAATTTTTTATAAAGGCTCTTTAAAAGGCAGATATGTAATTTCTTCTCAAAGCCTTAAAAACAGAAAAGGCAGTTTTAATTTATGGTTTAAAGGTGTTAATAATGACACCAAGACTGTTGACTTAGCATTGGGGCAAGGTGAAGAATATAACGAAATAAATATACCTTTTACAAACAACTATTATTCATACGTTACAAAATTTTTAGGTGAAAACACCGGGTCAGCCAAGGGAAAGGGTGACGATACTGCTTTATTTGTTGTTAGTATGGCAGAAAATATAAATAACGGCATACGTCCTGTACCGTGTGAAAGTATTCAGGGCAGTTTTTATAATTATCAGTATTTGCTGGCAGAAAACGATATGACTGTGGCTTTAAAAGCAGTTGTTAGCAATAAAAGCCCTGATGAGCTTAGGGCAGAAATTGAAAAATTTAGACCTAATGAGCTTTTTGCTGTTAAAAACAAATATATTGGTGATAATGTGGCAGACGGCCGTGTTTTGGGCGCTTTGGGCATAGGCTATGATTTAGGGCATTTTACAACAGAGCTTCAAACCAGCAGTGAACCATACTCAATTAAGCTTGTTTTTGAAAATGCCGTAAATGAAAATCAGGAACAGTATTTAAACTCACAAATGGAAAAATACTCGCTTTTTATACTTGCTCTTATTGAAAATGCAGGAGAGGTTCAGTGGGAGTATCCCCTTAAAAACGGAGGAACACGGACGGGTTTTTATACTCAGGAAATGGCTGACGATTATTTAAAAACAGATATTAAAAGTTTTGGTACATCGCCGGAAAATTTAGCAGAACTTATGTATATTTCTGGCTTATAAATACATAAAAGGCATGGAACATTAATTCCATGCCTTTTATTTTATCTTGTAAGAACTTTTATCCATTTGTATCTGTTTACTTTAATGGCATTTGGTATGCATTTAAGCACTTGGTCAATCTTTAAAAAGCAAAACGTAACAACAGGCGGAAAATTAAAAACAAATGCGCTTAAAGCGGCAAATGGTATTGTAAAAAGCCACATAAACAAGTTATCAATAATTGCAGGATATTTAGTGTTTCCGCCGCCGGCTACTATTCCGAATGCTGCCGGATATTGATAACAGCTGCCTATTGATACAATGCCCAGTATTGTTAAAAACTGGTCTGAAAGTGCTTTGGCTTCATTTGATATGCTGTAAAAATCAATTATAAATCCCTTAGTGGCAAATATTAGTACAGCGGATATAACGCCAATTATAACAAATATTGCCTGTAATGTTTTGCAGTACGGCTTTATAATATTAAACCGGCCTTCACCTACGATTTTACCTATTGTTATAGATGTTGCGTTGGCACAGGCTGAGCCTACAACGGTAAATATTTGATATATAATAACAGCTATGCTGTTTGCTGCAATGGCCGCTGCTGTCATGTGTCCAAGTATTGCTGTTTGAGCCGCTTGTGCAACGCCCCACATACCGCCGGATAAAACAAGCATTGATGATGTTGATATAAAATCTTTTAAATACGTAAAATCAAATTTTGTCAGGTCTTTTAAAGTCATTTTAAGCTTTTTGTCTATAAAAAGAACGTATGCAAGTATTATAAAAAGCTCTGCCACACGGCTTATAAGTGTAGCTGCTGCTGCACCTTTAATGCCCATTTCGGGAAAACCAAAGTTACCGAATATAAGGCAGTAGTTTAGACACATATTAATTATAATTGTGCTTATAGACATAACTGTGCCTATAAATGCTGTTTCTACACTTTGGAGGGAATACATAAGCGAGTTTGAAACAGCAAAAATTATATATGTAAAGCATATTATTTTAAGATATTTAACGCCTTCTTCTACAATAAGACTATCGTTTGTAAGAAGGCCTAAAAGCTGATAAGGCATAAAAAAAGAAACAACAAAAAACACTATGCCCATTAAAAGGCTTGCTTTAAGCCCAAGGGATATTATGCTTTTTATAGGCTCTGTTTCTTTTTTGCCCCAGTACTGGGAAGCAAGAACAACTATGCCTACACCAGTGCCGGCGGCTAACTGCTGAAGTGTGTATTGTATTTGGTTTACAAGTGTTGCGCCGGAAAGAGCAAGCTCTGTATAAGAACCTAGCATTACATTATCTACCATATTAACCGTAAGGGATGCCAGCTGCTGAAGTGTAATAACTATAAGCAGTGGAAAAAAAGAGCGGTAGAGCCTTGTGTCTTTTGTAAAAAATATGAATTTTGTTTTTTCTGCCCTCATTTTTATTTCCTCCGTTAGATGGATAATAAAAGAATTTTAGCATAATAAAATACTATCTTCAATATGGTTTAAGAATAGTAAAATAAAAAACCGCGGCAGTATAGCCGCGGAAATTATATGTAATTTAGTTCCAAGCTTTCATTGGGTTTTGTGTAGCAAACTTGCCGCCTGTTATTTCTAGGCATGTGCCTGTCATATATCCTGCCATGTCAGAAGCCATAAATGCTATTACATTGGCTACATCGTAAGGGTTACCAAAACGGCGGGCTGATATAGGCTCAAGAAGTTTATCGCCGTTCATTTTCTGTGATTCCTTTGTAAGTGCAGTATCTATAAGGCCTGGTATATAGCCTAAAACACGTATGTTATATGGCGCAAGCTCAGATGCCATTGTGCGTGTCATAGAGCTTACACCGGCTTTGGCTGCGGCATAGGCTGTATAGCCTACAGACGGAATTACACTGGCGAATGATGAGGCGTTTATAAGAACTCCACCTTTTTGGCGCATTTTTTCATAGGCTATTTTGCCGCCTATAAATACTGATTTAAGGTTAGTATCTATAACTGTGTCCCACAAATCCTCGCTCATATCATTTACAAGTGAAAAAGGCATGTAACCTGCATTGCTTATAAATACGTCTATTGAGCCGAAAGCTTTTTCAACATTATCAGCAAATGAAAGAAGCTCTTTTGATTTTGATACGTCACAGCTCTGGCTGTATACATTAATTGATTGAGCTTTGAGTTTGTTTTCAGCGTCTTTTAATTTTTCAATGTTTCTGGCACATATTGCTACATTAGCACCAAGTTTTCCAAAAACTTCAGCGCAGGCAAAACCTATTCCCTCCGAAGCGCCAGTTATAGCAACTGTTTTACCTTTAAATGAAAGTTCCATAAAATCACTCCGTTTCTATTGCCGGTATTATTTGGCAGATTATATACAGCATTTATTATATCATTTAAGAATAAATATTGGAATATTTGGCAATTATTAAGTATAAAGTTTTAAGAGTAATTTTTAAATTAAGTACTGTTTGAAAGCTATAAAAGTTATAATTTTAAGTAAATCAAATAAATTTAAAGAAAATAAAAGAAATTTAAAGAAAAAATGGAATAATATATAATTAAATTATTTTAAATTGGTTTATTTTATAATAATCATATTTGCATAAAAAGCCTTATGCAGATAATATAATGTTAATGATTAGCACTCGGGTTGAGTGAGTGCTAATAAAGTGAAATAAACTGATTTTATATAAATATCGTTTTTAGGAGGTAATACGAAATGAAAATTATACCATTGGGAGATAAAGTAGTTATTAAACAGATGGAAGCTGAAGAAAAGACAAAATCAGGAATAGTACTTCCTACACAGAGCAAAGAAAAACCACAGGAGGCTGAGGTTATAGCTGTAGGCCCTGGCGGTATGGTTGACGGCAAAGAAGTTAAAATGCAGGTTAAAGTCGGCGACAAGATTATTTATTCAAAATACTCCGGAACAGAAATTAAAATTGACGGCGAAACACTTATTATTGTTAGACAGAACGAGATTTTAGCTATTGTTGAAGACTAATTATAACTTAGTTAATAACACATTAATTTGATTTTGATATAGATATTTGAGGAGGAATATAACAATGCCTAAGCAGATTTTATACGGAACAGAAGCAAGAAAAGCAATGGAAGCAGGCGTAAACAAGCTTGCTGATACAGTAAAAGTAACACTTGGACCAAAAGGAAGAAATGTTGTTCTTGACAGAAAATTCATGTCTCCACTTATTACAAATGATGGTGTTACAATAGCTAAAGATATTGAGCTTGAAGACCCATACGAGAACATGGGTGCTCAGCTTGTTAAAGAGGTTTCTACAAAAACTAATGATGTAGCTGGCGACGGTACAACAACAGCTACTGTACTTGCACAGGCTATGATTCAGGAAGGCCTTAAAAACGTTGCAGCAGGCGCTAACGCTATTATACTTAGAAAAGGTATGCAGAAAGCTACAGACGCTGTAGTTGAAGAAATTAAAAAGATGAGCCAGGCTGTTACAACAAAGAACCACATTGCAAGAGTTGCAGCTATTTCTTCAGGTGATGAGCAGGTAGGCGAAATGATTGCCGACGCTATGGAAAAAGTTACAAACAACGGCGTAATCACTGTTGAAGAAGCTAAAACAATGAACACAGAGCTTGAACTTGTTGAAGGTATGCAGTTTGATAAAGGTTACCTTTCAAGCTACATGTCAACAGATATGGAAAAAATGGTTGCTGTTCTTGAAGACCCATATATCCTTATTACAGACAAGAAGATTTCTAACATTCAGGAGATACTTCCTATACTTGAGCAGATTGTAAACACAGGCGCTAAACTCCTTATTATAGCTGAGGACATCGAAGGCGAAGCTCTTGCAACACTTGTACTTAACAAGTTAAGAGGTGCTTTCACATGTGTTGCTGTTAAGGCTCCTGGTTATGGCGATAGAAGAAAAGCTATGCTTGAGGATATAGCTATTCTTACTGGCGGACAGGTAATTTCAAGCGAGCTTGGTGTTGAGCTTAAAGACGCTACACTTGACATGCTTGGCCGTGCAAGAACAGTTAGAGTTGAAAAAGAACTTACAATTATTACAGACGGTGCTGGCGACAAGGCTGCTATTGATGGCAGAGTTGCTCAGATTAAAACAGCTATTGAAGAAACAACATCTGACTTTGACAGAGAAAAACTTCAGGAAAGACTTGCTAAACTTGCAGGCGGCGTAGCTGTTATTAAAGTAGGCGCTGCTACAGAAACAGAAATGAAAGAAAAGAAACTTCGTATGGAAGACGCCCTTGCAGCTACAAGAGCAGCTGTTGAAGAAGGTATTGTAGCAGGAGGCGGTACAACATATATCCATGCTATACCTGTAGTTGAAAAACTTGTTGAAACACTTTCGGGCGATGAAAAGACAGGTGCTCAGATTGTTCTTAAATCTCTTGAAGCTCCTATGAAACAGATTGCAGCAAATGCTGGTCTTGAAGGCTCTGTAATTGTAAACAACGTAAAAGAAAAAGCTGGTAACATTGGTTTCAACGCTCTTACAGAGGAATATGTTGAAATGGTTGAAAGCGGTATTGTAGACCCTGCAAAGGTTACAAGAAGCGCTTTACAGAACGCAACATCAGTTGCTTCAACATTCCTTACAACAGAGGCTGTTGTAGCTGAATTCCCAGATAAAAACGCTCCAGCTATGCCAGCAGGCGGCGCAGGAATGGGCGGAATGATGTAATTAAAACAAAAGAATAAAAATATGCGGCGTCAATAAAAGGCGCCGCTTTTTTGATTAAATAAAAAAGCGCTTGTATTCTGCTTTTGCAAAACACAATGCGCTTGTTAATTACTTTTTGTTTCTGTCGTAAAGTATTTTAATGCCTGTAAGTGTTAAAACAGGGTCATAAACATCGAATATTTCTCTGTTTGGGTCTATTACATTGGCAAGTCCACCAGTTGCCACAACTTTGGCGTTAGGTATGTTAAGGCCTTCTTTTAATGCTTCTATAATGCCTATTGTTTCGCCTATTCTGCCGGCTACAATACCTATTTGAAGGCTTGTAACAGTGTCTTTGGCTATAATATTTTTAGGTGTAACAAGCTCTACTTTAGGCAGCTGTGCTGAGCGGTTGTAAAGCTCTTCGGCGCATATTTTAACTCCGGCTGTTATAAAGCCTGTTATAAACTCGTTTTTCTCGTTTATAACATCAAATGTATTGGCTGTGCCGTAATCAATAACTATAGCAGGTGTGCCGTAAAGCTCTTTGGCGGCTACTATATCTACTATTCTGTCAACACCGCACTCTCTAGGGTTGTCCCTTACTATTGTAATACCCAAATCCATGTCAGCAGAAACCACCATAGGCTCAACACCTATATATTTTTTAATGCTGTGGGTAAGGGAATACATTATATTAGGCACAACAGAGGCTATAATGGCGCCGGTTATTTCTTTAAGGTCTATGTTATCATCTTTAAAGAATGAATTTATTATAATACCTATTTCGTCTGATGTACGGGCGGTCTGGGTATTCATGCGCCATGTTTTTATAAGGTCATCGCCTTTATAAAGGCCTATTACCATGTTAGTGTTTCCTACATCAACTACAAGAAGCATATTATTTTCCCTCACTTTCGTTTTTATTCATGTCGTATAAAAGGCGCATGCCTTTAAATGAAAGATACGGGTCGTAATATGTAAAAAAGTGATTAGCACAGTCTATGCTTCTGGCAAAGCCGCCGGTAGCTATAATTTTAACATCACTGTAGCCAAGCTCTTTTTTAATGCGGTTTACTATATACCTTGTTTCGCCTACATGGCCGTAGTATATACCGGCCTGTATGCACTGTACCATATTGCGGCAGTAAATGCTGTCAGGTTTTTTAAGCTCTATTTTAGGCAGCTGAGCGGTTTTTTTGTAAAGTGCCGAAGCGCATATATCAATACCTGGCGCAGTAATGCCTGTAATAAAACAGCCGTTTTTATCAAGCACATCAAATGTGGTGGCTGTGGAGTAGTCTATAACTATAGCCGGGCCGCCGTAAAAATGGTATGCCGCCGCAAGATTTACAAGGCGGTTGTTGCCAAGCTGAGAAGGATACTCCATATCAAGAGTTATGCCAGTTTTTATATTGGAATTAATCACCATAGGCTCTATGCAGAAATATTTTTTAAGGCCGTGGGTAAGTGAGTACATTATGTTTGGCACTACAGAAGAAATGATTATATTTTCAAGCTTTGATATGTCAACATTTTCAAAAGCACAGAATTTATAAATAATGTTGCCTATCTCATCTGATGTCTGAGTAGTGTTTGTAGACATTTTGAATCTGGCTTTTATGTCGTAGCCGTCAAGAATGCCTATTTCAATGTTTGTATTGCTTACATCTAAAGCCATAAGCATGGTTTTGTGCCTCCTTATTACCGGCAGGTAGTATAAATTTCGATTTATTATAGCAATTCATATAAAAATTTTCAACTAAATACAAGTATTTTATTAAATACTTATATAGCTTATGGGTAAAATTAGATTATAATTATAAAATACCATAGCATGGTTTAAAACTGCGCATTTTAAAGGGTTTTGTGTTTAAGCGGCGGTTTTGGGATTAAAAGCCGTGTTGACATATCTGTTTATGTTTGCTATGATGTAAAACAATAATGGAAATACTGTATTTTTTAACGGTACAATGCCGCTTTAAATGTAAAACCATTATTGCCAGGCCAAAAAAGGCTTTGGCGTTGTTGTAATTAATTTTAGTATTGTTTAGGGGGAATTATGTCCAAATGGACGGAGACAATTTAGGCCAAATTATTTTTCTTGTTATTCTTATTATGTTTTCTGCGTTTTTCTCGGCTACAGAAACGGCTTTTTCATCTATTAACAAAATACGAATGAAAAACATGGCCAATAACGGCAATAAAAAAGCTGTAGCTGTGCTTGAATTAAACGAAAAGTACGACAAGCTTATTTCAACTATATTAATCGGAAACAATATTGTTAATATTACAGCCTCATCTGTGGCTACCGTATTGTTTTTGGTGTATTTTCCTAAAAACGGTGCGACTATTTCAACAGTTGTAACGACTATAGTTGTGCTTATATTCGGTGAAATTACGCCTAAAAGCATAGCTAAAGATTTTCCTGAAAAATTTGCTATGGCAGTTGTGCCTTTTGTAAAGGTGCTCTGCATTATTCTTTCGCCGATTAACTTTGTTTTCTCATCTTGGAAGAACCTTATTTCCAAAGTGTTTAAAAATGATGAAAACAGAGGCCTTACAGAAGAAGAACTTCTTACAATGGTTGAAGAAGCGCAGGATGACGGCGGCATAAACGATGAGGAAGGCGAACTTATAAGAAACGCTATCGAGTTTAATGATATACAGGTTTCTGATGTGCATACGCCGAGGGTTGATGTAGTGGCTGTTGACGAAAACGACAGCAGGGAAGAAATAGACAGAGTTTTCTGCGAAAGCAATTTTACAAGGCTTCCTGTTTACAGAGATACAATAGATAACATAATAGGCGTTATTAATCAGAAAGACTTTTATAACTCAAACAAATTCAAAGGCAATATAAAAGACATAATGAGTAAGCCCCTTTATGTAATACCTAACATGAAAATTTCGGAGCTTCTTCAGAAATTACAGACAAACAAAACACATATAGCTGTAATTACCGATGAGTATGGCGGTACTGTGGGCATAGTTACACTTGAGGATATACTGGAAGAACTTGTAGGCGAAATTTGGGACGAGCACGACGAGATTGTTGAGGACTTTATTAAAACAGGTGAAAATGAGTACCGTGTTTTAGGAAGTGCCGACCTTGATGACTTTTTTGACTTGTTTGATATGAAAAACGAGTTTGAAAGCAGTACAGTAGGCGGCTGGATAACTGAGGAGATGAACCGTTTCCCTAAAGTAGGCGACAGCTTTGTGTATAAACAGCTTACAGTAACAGTTACAAAAGCAAACTCAAGGCGTATTTATGAAGCTGATGTTAAAGTAGACGAAAACTACAGCCCTGAGGAAGAAGAAGACTAAATATAAAAATTTATAAACAGTAATAAAGCACGAAATTATTTGTAAAACCAGATAATTTCGTGCTTTTTTGTTTTTATAATATTTTATTTATTAAAAGGCATAATAACAGTATATGCCGTTTTCAAACCGCCTGTAAATTTTATTAGTGTATCTAAGGTAATCTAAGTGAGCTATACACTCACCAACGGCAAACCATTTTTGATGCATAGGAAATTCCTGCCAATTTCTTCCGCGCATAGACCATTTCATAAATCCGGCTATATCATAGGCATTCATGCCAGGAGAATTTTTAACTATGTTAAAACACTCGTCAAGCCTTTGGTTATGGTGCTGTATTATTTCGTCAATACGCACATAAAAGTCTTTGCTGTTTGTACGGTGCGCTGGAAGAGCTGTACGCACATCAAGGTTTTTAACTTTATTAAGGCTTTGTATGTAGTCCTTAAGTGAATCTCTTACGCCTGTCCAAAATGTAATGTTAGGGGTTATGTCAAAAAGTACATGGTCACCTAAAAACATAAGCTTTTCACTTTCTAAATAAAGGCACATATGCCCTGGTGTGTGGCCTGGCGTAAATACACATGTAAACTCATAATCGCCTATTGTTATTTTATCGCCATCGTTAACAGTAACAGCCTTAAAGCCTTTTTCAGGTGCGAAAGCTTCAGCCGGATTTGATTTATGTAAATTTTGAATTGCTTCTTTAGGAAAGCCTTCAGACATAAATTTACGGTATAGAGCATCCCAAGAATATTCCGGCGATTCGTTGTTTAAATGCTCATAATCAATTTTACTCATATAAATAACTGAGTCGCTGTTCATTATAAAAGGCGCAAGGCCTGTGTGGTCTGAATGCAGGTGAGTAAGGAACATTTCGCTTTTTGAAATATCAATATCAAGCTCCTTAAGTCCTGTGCTTAAAGCATCATAGCATTCTTTTAAATTAAAACCCGTATCTATAATAAGGTTCTTTTCCGGTGTTTTAACTACATAGCAGTTAAGGTTTTTAAGTGGATTATTTGGAAGCGGAACATAAATATTATAAATTTCCGGATTTGAATATACTTTCTCGTACATAAGCATGTCCTTTCAAAAATGAAAATTATCTTAACTATTTTAGCACATTTTTAGTCAATGAGAAATAATTTTTTATTGAGATTATGTTTATGTTTCAAATCGTAATAAGGTTATAAAAAGGGGTTTTAAATATGGAAAACAAAAAACAGCAGTGGTCATCAAGCATAGGCTTTATACTGGCATCAGCAGGCTCGGCGGCAGGCTTAGGCAATATATGGAAATTTCCGGCAAGGGCATATGAAGGCGGCGGCGGTATTTATTTGATTGTTTATATTTTAATAGTAATATTTTTAGGCGCTCCTCTTATGATAATGGAAACATCTTTAGGCAGATATACAGGCAAAAATGCTGTTGCCGCATATAAAAGTATTAATAAAAAGTGGGCTGTTGCTGGATATTTTGGTGTTGTAACAGGCTTTTTGGTGTCTTGCTATTATATACAGCTGGGCGGCTGGGTAATGCGGTATTTTGTAGCTTATTTGTTTGAAAGTGCAAAACTGTTTTCAGCTCCTGACACATTTTTTTATAACATGCTTGGTGCAAATGGTTTTCCATTTTTAAGTGCTGTTTTTTATCCTGCACTATTTTTAGGCGTGTGTATATTTGTAATACTTAAAGGCGTTTCTGGTGGTATAGAAAAATTCAGTTTTTATGTTATGCCGCTTTTTATGGTATTGCTTATAGTGCTTCTTGTGCGGTCAGTTACACTGCCGGGAGCTTTAGAGGGAGTAGAATACATGCTTTCATTTGATACAACAAAATTCGGTTTTTCTGGTCTTTTATCGGCTTTGGGACAGGCTTTTTATTCCCTTTCGGTAGGTCTTGGAATAATGATAACTTACGGAGCTTATTTAAAAAAAGACTGCAACATACCTAAGGATACGGCTTTTATATGCCTTTTTGATACGGCTGTAGCTATTGCGGCGGCTTTTATTATAATTCCGGCGGTTTTTGCAGCAAATACTCCAGCAGGAAGCGGCGGCAGCTTTGTTTTTATTTCTCTGGCCGGAGTTTTTGAAAGTATGCCATTTGGTTCTTTATTTGGAGCTCTTTTTTATCTGCTTTTGTTTTTTGCCGCTGTTACATCTGAAATATCCATATTTGAAACAGTCCTTGTATTTGCCGAAAACGAGCTTAAATTTGAAAGAAAAAAGACAACTGCCGCTCTTTCTGCTATAATGCTTATTGTTGGTGCTTTATACACACTCTCTCAGATTTACCTGCCTGTAAAAGCATTGTGGTTTGACGTAAGCGACGGATTAAGGCTTGTAAGCTTTGGAGATTTTATAGAGCTTTTTACTGATAGATTTACTATACCAATAGGTGCATTTTTAAGCTGTGTTTTTGCTGGTTTTGTTTGGAAAAAGGAAAACGCCTTAAAAGAAATAGAAAGCGGAGCTAAAAACGGCTTTAGATTCAAAAATTATTGGCTTTTTACAATAAGATATATTGCGCCTATATGTGTGTTTGTTATATTTGTGTGCGGAATGTTTTTCGGCGTTTCCGTAAGTTAAAGGAGGATAAATATGTTGTATTTGGGTTGTCATCTTTCGGTATCCAAAGGTTTTGAAAATATGGCAAAAGAGGCACTTTCAATAAATGCCAATACATTGCAGTTTTTTACAAGAAATCCAAGAGGCGGTAAAGCCAAGGATATTGATATGGATGATGTTGCAAAATTTTTGAAAATACTTGATGAAAATAATTTTGGCTTTATTGTTGCCCATGCGCCTTACACACTTAACCCATGTTCAAAAGATGCTTCTGTAAGGGAGTTTGCTTTTAATACAATGAAAGACGATATGGACAGGCTGGATTGTTTGGAAGGAAAAGCTTATTATAATTTCCACCCTGGAAGCCATGTGGGACAGGGAAGCGATGAAGGAATAAAACTTATAGCCGATGTTATAAACCGCTCTGTAAAGCCGGAGCATAAATCAACTATACTTTTGGAAACTATGGCTGGCAAAGGCACGGAAGTTGGCAGAAATTTTGAAGAACTGAAAAAAATAATAGATTTGGTTGATAATAATATAAAAATAGGCGTCTGCATGGATACATGCCATGTTTTCGATGGCGGATATGACATAGTTAATGATTTAGACAGTGTTTTAAACGAGTTTGATTCCGTTATAGGCCTTAACCGTTTGAAGGCACTGCATGTTAATGACAGTATGAATACTTTAGGAAGCCATAAAGACAGGCACCAGAAAATAGGCCAAGGTAATATAGGCATTGAAGCATTTAAAAATATAGTTAAAAACAGCAGGCTGAATACGCTGCCTATGTGCCTTGAAACGCCTAATGAGCTGGAAGGCTATGCAGAAGAAATTAAGCTTTTGCGTTCTTTTGAATAATATTTAATAAGATTTACATAATGTTCACATTTTCTTTATATGAAAGACACAAATTAAGGGCATAATAATAATTGTTCAGAGGAACATAAAATCTACTCCTTAAAAAATTTCATAACTTATAACTTACCTTTCTTAGAACAAGCCGGCTCTTTATGAGCCGGTTTGTTTTTTCCAAAATAATTTTATATTGTTTTTAAGAGTATTTAATGACAAATTTAATTTTAGGTGGTAAAATTCAATACAAAAAACATTAAACGGGGTGGTAATGCTTGAATAACGATATAAAAATTGCTGTTTATGCCGATGGCGCAGATATAGAAAAAATGGTTAACTACTATAAAGGTGGTATTGTAACAGGTTTTACAACTAATCCGTCACTTATGAAAAAAGCCGGTGTTACTGATTATATGGCTTTTGCCAAAAAAGTAGTTAAGGCCATACCTGATATGCCAGTGTCCTTTGAGGTTTTTGCCGATGATATGCCTACAATGGAAAAAGAGGCAGAGGCAATAAGCGCTTTAGGTGAAAATGTGTATGTTAAAATACCATTTATGAATACAAAATACGAAAAAACAACAGAGCTTATTAAACGCCTTACAGCTAAAAATATACAGGTAAACGCAACAGTTATTATGACAGATGTACAGGCTAAAGAAGTAATAGATGCTATTTGCCCAGGTGTTAAGTGTATAATTTCCATTTTTGCAGGTCGTGTGGCAGATGTTGGCGTAGACCCTAAGCCTATGGTTAAAGAAGCTTGCCTTTATGCCCAAAAGAATAAAGACATAAAAGTTCTGTGGGCAAGCTGCCGTGAGTTTTATAATATAATAGAAGCTCAAGAGTGCGGCTGTGATATTATAACTGTTCCTGATGGTGTAATATCAAAATTCAAAGACTATAAAATGGATTTAACAGAGCTTACACATAATGGTGTAATGGCTTTTGCAAACGATATAAAGAGCCTTGGTTTTACTATTTTATAAATTTTATAACTAGTTCAAATAAAAAACGGATTAAAACTTGTTTTAAGTCTTAATCCGTTTTTTTGTTTATTTTTAATGTTTATATGCGTATTTCCATTTGCCGCTTTTAACTCTGAATATACATATAAGTCCACGGAATACTGTGTCTATTCCTATTCCAAGCCAAATACCGGCTACACCCATATTAAATTTGTAAGCAAGTAAATAACATGCTCCAAGGCGAATAAACCACATTCCAACAAAACCTGCTATAAGAGGAATTTTAACATCTCCTGCACCACGGCATATACCGCTTATTACTATGTAAAGACTGAAAAATACCTCAAATGCCGCTGCTAAGCGCAGAGTTACTGTTCCTTGTTTTATAACCTCAATATCGTTTGTAAAAAGGCTTATTACTTCTTTAGAGAATATAAAAACAGGCACGCACATAATGGCTATGGCTATTATATTTATTAAGCATACAAGAAATACAAATTTGTCTGCCAAGTCCTCTCTTTTTGCGCCTAAAGACTGGCCTACAAGGGCTGTTGCTGAGTCCGCAAGGCCGTAAGACGGAAGATAAAATATGCCTTCTGCCTGGTCTGTAAGATAGTGCGCCGCAAGAGCTATTGTGCCAAGGCCAGATATCATGGCTGTTAATATAATATGCCCAAAGCTTAAAGAGCATCGTTCAATACATACAGGTATTCCTATACGGAATACATCTTTAAAAATACGCCTTGTAAGTCTGTAGTCCCCACGTATTCTTATTTTAACCGGCGTAGGCTTTTTGTAGAGCATAATTAAAAGGAAAACAGCTAAAACAAAATGTGCTGCCGCTGTAGATATAGCCGCACCGCAAACGCCTAAACCTGCGCCGTACATATTAATAATGCTTCCAAAAAAGTTAATTTGCCTTGTTGGGTAAATTAAAATATAATTTCCTGCTACATTCAATAAATTAGCTCCAATATTGGCAAAAAGCGGAAGTTTTGTATTTCCGGCAGCACGCATAACGCCTGAAATTACAGTGGATACCGTTACAGCGCCAAGGCTTGTGCCTATTATCATAAAGTAATCCGCAGCCGGTTTATAAACATCTTCTTCAGCACCAAGCCAAAGGGGGAGTTTGCCGGATATAGCAACAGATACAACAGAAATAACTATACCAGAAAGTATTGAAAGTGTTATGGCCTGCCGTACAGCTTGATGCACTACATTAATTCTGTTTTTGCCTATGTTATGCGCCACTATAAACATAAATGAGGCACATAAAGCTGTATTGTATCCGTTTATAAACCATATTGTAGAAGCTGTAATAGCCACTGCTGCTGTGGCATAAGCGCCTATTGAGCCTACCATGGCCATATCTGCAAGGGATACAAGGCATATAAGAAACTGCTCCGCTATGGCCGGCCATGAAAGTTTAAAAACTGTATGTGCTGGACTTTTTCCATAATTAAGTATTGTATTGTCTTCCATAAAAATCCCTTAAACATTAAATTTTTTTTAATACCATGAATTAAATATAGCACTATTTTTCGATGTGCACAAATAACGTTTAATTCTGCACATCATGCAAAAAAGTAATAGGACAGACACAAGGGGCAGTATATTTTATTTATACAATAAAAGCTTAGTGGTGATTATATGCTTGATTTTATATGGAGCTTTGCCATAATAGCCGGAACAGTAACATGTTTTATTACACATGGGCCTCAGGAGGCGGCAGGAGCCATAACAGACGGTGCCGCATCTGCCGTGGAGCTGTGCATATTTATGGCGGGAACTATGTCTTTTTGGAGCGGAATTATGAATATAGCTCAGAAAAGCGGGCTTATAGATAATCTTTCACGCAAAATACGGCCTGTAATGCGGTTTTTGTTCCCAGATGTGCCGCCGGAAAGTGCAGCTTTTAAGTATATATGTGTTAATATGGCGGCTAATTTTATGGGTCTTGGCTGGGCGGCAACTCCGGCTGGACTAATGGCTATGAGTGAGCTGAAAAAGATACATAACGTAACAAATATCGCAAGCCGTGCTATGTGTATGCTTATAGCCGTTAATGTATCATCAGTTCAGCTGCTGCCTATAAATATTATTATTATGCGGCAGAAATATTTAAGCGCAGCGCCTTTTGATATAGTCTTTCCCAGTATTGTAGCTACTTCAATATCAACTTTTGCTGCTGTAGCCGCTGTTAAAATATGCGAAAGGAGATATTTTAAATGAATATAATAGACTCCATTTCATCAGGCCTAATGCCTGTTGTTGTAATGATTGTAATAGCCTATGGCCTTATTAAAAAAGTGTCTTTAATGGATTCGTTTACTGAGGGCGCAAAAAAAGGACTTATTACGGTTTTTAACATATTGCCTACACTTACGGCTTTAATGTGTGCTTCGTCTGTATTTGTTAAATCAGACCTTTCAGCGGTTATAGAAAAAATAATAAGTCCGGTTGTGTCTGTTTTTGGCTTTCCGTCGGAATTGGTTCCGCTTTTGGTGGTTAAAATGTTCTCATCATCAGCAGCAACAGGACTTATAACTGAAATTTTTTCGTCTTTTGGCCCTGATTCTTACATCGGCCGCACAGGTGCCATAATGCTGGCATGTACCGAAACTGTGTTTTACACAATGAGCGTTTATTTTAACTCTGTTAATGTAAAAAACACGCTGTATACTTTAAGGTGCTGTGTTTTTTCAATACTTTGCGGAGCTTTGGCAAGTGCTTTTTTAGCAAGCATAATGTAGATAGCCTTGTTTTTTAATAAGATGTATATTATACTAATGAAAAAATAACGGGAGGTTTTTAAAATGGCCGGAAGAAGCAAAGAAGAAACAGAGGGAATTACCCTTTTAGGCAATAAAAACAACGTATATAAAGATGATTACGCACCGGAAGTTCTTGAAACATTTATAAATAAACATCAGGAAAACGACTATTTTGTTAAGTTTAACTGTCCGGAGTTTACAAGTCTTTGTCCTATTACAGGCCAGCCGGATTTTGCTACAATTTATATTTCTTATGTGCCTAATGTGAAAATGGTAGAGAGCAAGTCACTTAAGCTGTACCTTTTCAGTTTCAGAAATCACGGAGATTTTCATGAGGACTGCGTTAATATAATTATGAAAGACTTAATTAAGCTTATGGACCCAAAATATATAGAAGTTTGGGGAAAGTTTACTCCAAGAGGCGGCATATCCATAGACCCGTACTGCAATTACGGCATGAAAGGTACAAAATGGGAAGATTTGGCTTGGGAAAGACTTTCTAAGCATGACATGAACCCAGAAAAGGTAGATAACAGATAAAAAGGCTCTGTTTTTGCAAAAGGTGAAACTGTGTTAAAAACAAGAGCCTTTTGTGTTGCTTTAACTTAATTTGATTTGAAAAATGGTATATGGTGGTATATAATTAATTTGTTAATACATACTTAATACAAAATAAATAAAAATTGCTTAAATATGGGGTTTGCGTATGATAAAAAAAATTATTTGCGCGGCCTGCGCCGTGTCAATTATGTTGAGCGGCTGCGGCAAAGCAGAGCAAGAGGAATATGTATTTTCTCTCTCTAAAGAACAGCAGGAAAACTATGCTGATATAATAGAAGAAACACTTAACAGCTTTTATTGGCACTACGATGGGACAAGCCTTGCTTACAATGAGTCTAAAGTGCCTGAAAATACTGAGGCAAATGCAGATATTTTTGAGGCAAGCGCTCAAAGTGGTTATGATATGACAAGGTATGCCGGCAGGGATGCAGTTTGTTATACTGCTAATTTGTATCATATTAATTCGCAAAAAGCTGGAATTGTTTATTTCTATTTTATTAAAGATGATATTGTAGGACTTTACTATTCGCCAGATGTTAATCCGCAGAAAGTTGTTGCCCTTAATATACGAAATGTGTTTACACCTTCGGCAGGCATTACAAAAACCGAAAGTGATTCGCCTTACAGCGGCAGCTATAGCACAAAAAAACTTAGTATACTTTCAGAGGGTTTTGAGTCTTTATATAAGTATGAAGGCGGCAGTTATCTGCTGGAATTAACAGAAAGCAGTATTAATATTTATAGGTTTTCAGCTGGAACGCTTAGAAGATACAGAACAATAAGCTATTCACAGTTGGGATATAAAAAGCCTATAAGTGCTACATTTTTAAATGACGGCAGTGTGGCTGTTATTGTTGGCAGTGTAGCGGAAAGCTATGAAGGCGCAGAAAACGAAAGAATATATTCCGAAAAAGTATTGTTCTTTAACAGCAATTTCAGTAAAGAAAGCACAGAAATTGAGCTTGCTTCAGGCAGTTACTCATCTGTTGCAGCAGCAAACAATGGCTTAGTTATTATAAATGACAAAAATACGGAGTTTTATAAGTTAGAAGATGGCCAGTACATTAAAGAGCACAGCTATTATATAAATGTTCAGGCAACTGATTTTAAACAGGTTGATATAGACGGGGATTCGGTAAACGAGTATATAATAACTGATGAAAAGGACTTATATATTTATAAACAGACCAAAAGCGGTTTAGACTGTATTTGGCGTACTAATGTTTCTTCCGAATGCTACTATGGATATATTTATACAGCTGATTTAAACAATGATGGCGCTGATGAAATTTATATATGTGACAATACAGGTACCGTTATACGTTATGTTATTGGTAAAGACGGACTTGTTTCAAGAAACGACGATATTTTATACAGCCAAAGAATATACGCCGGAGATTTTAATAACGATGGAAAGGACGATTACATATTGGCAGACAGCGAGAGCTGCACACTGTATGTAAAACAGTAGTATGGATGACGATTATTTTATGAGTGAAGCCCTTAAAGAGGCGAGAAAGGCATTTGAACTGGATGAAGTGCCTATAGGCGCCGTTATAGTGCACAATAACGAAATTATAGCAAGAGGCTATAACAGACGCAATACAGACAAAAACCCACTTATGCATGCCGAGATTATAGCTATTAATGAGGCAGCAAAAGTTATAGGTGACTGGCGGATTGAGGACTGCACTATATATGTAACCGTTGAGCCTTGCCCTATGTGTTCTGGTGCCATTGTTCAAGCAAGAATACCCAATGTGGTTTATGGTGCCCCTAATCCTAAAGCCGGATGCGGCGGCTCGGTGATTAATCTTTTGCAGATGGAAAAGCTTAATCACAGGTGTTCTGTAAAAAGCGGCGTTCTTGAGGATGAGTGCCGCGCAATTATGAAGGAGTTTTTCAGCCGATTCAGAAAGAAAAATACGGTTATATAACAAAAATTATAAATTTCTTACATAATAAAACAATTAATCAATTATTTATTTCATTGACACTTTAATTGTATGATAGTATAATGATATGGCAACAATTTTACAGAATTCAAAATTTCCGTGCTAGCCGGGGAGGTAGCGGCGCCCTGTACCCACAATCCGCTATAGTGGGGGTGACGCCCGGTGCAGGCTTCTTTTTTCTCTGGTCTGCCCTTTGGAAAGAGCGTTGAAGGCTGAGTCTTGTGCAACAGGAACTTATGAACCGTGTCAGGTCCGGAAGGAAGCAGCACTAAGTAAGCACTTCTGTGTGCCGCGAGGTAGCTTGGCTGGAGTTAAGGAAAAAGGTAACGCTTAGGAACAGGTGTCGAAGCCGGGCGCATGGATTCCTTAAATATAATCTATGCATTAAAATATAAAGCACGCAGTTTGGAGAGCTGTGTGCTTTTTTACTAATATTTATTGAATTGGAAATTATTTGTACCAATTTGAAAAGAGGCGTTGGAACTGTGGCTTATCAGGCTTTATACAGAAAATTCAGACCAGACACATTTGACGGCGTTGTAGGTCAAGACCATATTGTGCGTACACTTAAAAACGAGATAGTTTCTGATATGGTTTCACATGCCTATCTTTTCTGCGGCACAAGGGGAACGGGCAAAACTTCAACAGCCAAAATATTTGCTAAGGCTATTAATTGCCTTAACCCCAAAGACGGCGAGCCTTGCGGTAAATGTGCTATGTGTACGGCAATACAGGAAGGCAGAAGCGTTAATGTAATAGAGATTGATGCGGCTTCAAACAACAGTGTAGACAACATACGTGATATACGTGAAGAAGTAAAATATCCGCCTACAGAGGGAAATTATAAGGTTTATATTATAGACGAGGTTCATATGCTCTCATCAGGGGCATTTAACGCTCTTTTAAAAACACTTGAAGAACCGCCGGAATTTGTTATATTTATACTGGCAACAACAGACCCGCAGAAGGTACCGGTTACTATACTTTCTAGGTGTCAAAGGTTTGATTTTAAAAGAATTTCATCAGGTGAAATAACAAAGACACTTAAAAAATATATTAAAGCAGAGGGCGCACAGGCAGAGGACAGCGCTTTAAGCACTATAGGCCGCTTAGCAGACGGTTCTATGAGAGATAGTTTAAGTATACTTGACCAGTGCCTTGCTTTTTATCATAATGAGGTAATAACAGAGGATAAGGTACTTGAGGTATGCGGCGCAACAGATGACGGCGTATTTTTTGATATTACAGATGCTATAATAAGCAAAAACCCTCAAAAGGCTATGGATATAATTGATGAAACTGTGTTTAAAGGCCGGGATATTGCCCAGTTTACTGCTTCTTTAATGCAGCATTTAAGAAACCTGCTTATTGCCCTTACGGTAAATGAGGCAGAGGGCATAATAGATTTATCTCAGGAAAAAATAAAACAGCTTTCCCTTCAGGCTAAAAAAACATCGCCGGAAGAGGTTATATATTTTATACGCATTTTTTCACAGCTTTTATCTGATATGAAATATGCCGCAAACCAAAGAATACTTTTGGAAGTTGAAATTATAAAGCTCTGCTCTAATGTGCCTAAGAACAACATAGACTATATATCGGCACGTCTTTCGGAGCTGGAGCGGAAAATAAAAAGCGGCGCGTTTGCTGTTTCGGCAGAAAGCAAAAAAAGTGTGGAGAAAGAAAAACCGAAACCTAAAGCAATGCCTAAAGCCATACCAGATGATATAAAATCAGTAAATGAAAACTGGGACAACATTTTAATGGAAATGGATTCCATAGACCGCTCAATTTTTGCAAAAGCTATGGCTGGATATATGGATGACGGCAGGCTTACCATTATATGTGATGACGGTTATAAAAAAATTGTGGAAAGCAAAAAAAATATACTTTCAGATAAGCTTTCAGAGCTTTTTAAAAAAGAATTTGATATAAAAACAGTTGATAAAAGCGAATATGAGAACTACCAGAAAATGACTTACGGCGATAATTATACCGATGATGACGGATTTGGTGCCGATGTATTAGGTAAGTTTTCTGACGCTGAAATAGAAATAATAGATTAAATAATTTTGAGGAGGACTATAAAAATGGCAAAAGGCGGATTTGGCGGTATGGGCGGCATGAATATGCAGAGCCTTATGAAACAGGCACAGAAAATGCAGAAAAAAATGGAAGAGGCACAGGAGGCCCTTGCTGAAAAGACAGTTGAAACAACATCAGGCGGCGGCGCTGTTAAGATTGTAATTACAGGTAAAAAAGTTATTAAATCAATTAAAATAGACCCAGAAGTTGTTGACCCAGATGATGTTGAGATGCTTGAAGACCTTATACTTTCTTCTGTAAATGAGGCTATAAGACAGGCAGATGAAATGGCAAATAACGAAATGAGCAAAATTACAGGCGGCGTAGGAAACGGCATGTTCTGATTTTGCCGGCAGGTGACGAAAAATGAATTTTTACGGTAATTATATAACCCGTCTTATAGAGGAGCTTTCGTCCCTTCCATCAATAGGCCCTAAAAGTGCTCAAAGGCTGGCTTTTTATATAATAGGCATGAGTCAGGAAAAAGCCGAGTCTTTGGCAAATGCCATAATAGAGGCTAAAAAAAATATAAAATACTGCTCTGTTTGCTGTAATTTGTCCGACGAGGATATATGTCCAGTGTGTGCCAACTCTAAGAGAGACCATTCAACTATAATGGTTGTAGAGGACCCAAGGGATATGGCGGCTTATGAAAAAACAAAGGAGTTTAAAGGCGTTTATCATGTGCTTCATGGTGCTATTTCGCCTATGACTGGTGTAGGACCAAACGATATACGTATTAAAGAGCTTTTAGACAGAATCCAAAAAGAGCCGGTTAACGAAATAATAATAGCTACAAACCCCAATGTGGAAGGTGAGGCAACGGCTATGTATTTAAGCCGGCTTATAAAGCCTTTAGGTATTAAGGTCAGCCGTATAGCAAACGGAGTGCCTGTAGGCGGGGATTTGGAATATGTAGACGAGGTAACGCTTTCAAGAGCCTTAGAGGGCAGAAGGCAGATGTAAAATATAAAAAGTTAGAAAAGAGTTAGAAAAAGAGTTAGGAAAGAGTTAGGAAAAAATTTGGAGGCTTAAATGAGCAGGGCAGACGAAATTTTTATTGCCAACTGTACTGATATACTTAATAATGGCTGTTCAACTGAAAAAGAAAAAAACCGCCCTAAATGGGAAGATGGTTCACCGGCTTACACAATTAAAAAGTTTGGTGTAGTAAACAGGTATGACTTATCTCAGGAGTTTCCTATACTTACTTTAAGGTTTACCAACTTTAAAGCCGCCATTGACGAAATTTTATGGATTTGGCAGAAAAAGTCAAACCGTGTTTCGGACCTTCACAGCCATATATGGGACGAGTGGACAGGCCCTGACGGCACTATAGGCAAAGCCTACGGTTATCAGCTGGGTATTAAGCATAAGTATAAAGAAGGCGAGTTTGACCAGGTAGACAGGGTGCTTTTTGACCTTAAAAATAATCCTTTCAGCAGAAGGATAATGACTAATATTTATAACTTTGAGGATTTGCACGAAATGAACCTTTATCCTTGTGCCTATAGTATGACTTTTAATGTTACAGGCAACAAGCTTAATGCTATATTAAACCAGCGCTCTCAGGATACATTAACAGCTAATAACTGGAATGTGGTGCAGTATGCTGTTTTGGTGCATATGTTTGCACAGGTAAGCGGCCTTGAAGCTGGTGAGCTTGTGCATGTAATAAGTGATATGCACATTTATAACAGGCATGTTGATATGGTAAAAGAGCTTATAAGCCGTGAGCCTAAAAAAGCGCCTAAATTTATAATGAATAAAAACGTAAAGAATTTTTATGACTTTACAGTAGACGATTTTGAATTGGAAGGCTATGAGTATGGGCCAAGCTTAGGCAAAATACCAATAGCTATTTGAGGTGAAAACACATGAAAATGATAGTGGCCGCTGATTTAAACTGGGGCATAGGCATTAAAGGTGACCTTTTAACACCGCTTCCTGAGGATATGAAGTTTTTCCGTGAAAAAACAAAGGACTCTGTTGTAATTATGGGCAGAAAAACATTGGAGTCATTTCCGGAACATAAGCCGCTTAAAAACAGAGTTAATATTGTAATTACAACAAGTAAAGAACTTAATACCGAAGGCATAGTAAAGGTTTCAAGTGTTGAGGAGGCTGTAAAAGAGGCTGAAAAATATAAAGATAAAGAAGTTTTTGTTATAGGCGGCGGCACTGTTTATACTCAAATGCTTGACTTGTGTGATACGGCGTACATAACAAAAATAAATAAGGTTTTTGAGGAAGCTGATACATTTATACCTAACCTTGATAAAATGCCACAGTGGGAAATTGTTGAAAAAAGCGAAATTAAAGAATATAATGGAACTGAGTTCAGTTTTGTAACTTATAAGAGAATTAAATAAATTTTTTTGCGAGGTGTTTAAAATGGTTCCAGCAAGTGTAGCTATACAGGTTCTGCCGCTTACTCTTGATGATAACGAAACAATTCGTATTGTTGATGAGGTTATAGCATATATCGACAGCACCGGACTTAAATATTTTGTATCACCTTTTGAAACAACAATAGAAGGCGATTATGATGAGCTTATGGAAATTGTTAAGCAGTGCCAGCTTATAGCCGTTAAGGCAGGAGCTCCTGGAGTAAATACTTTTGTTAAAATTTTCTTTAACCCTACAGACGGTGTTCTTACAATTAACCAAAAAACAGATAAATACCTTGAAGTAGACATTAAAAATAAAGAGCTTAACATGTAATAAACTAAGGCGTTGTTGCGCCTTTAAAAAGGCGCCAATTTTTCGGCGCTTTTTTTAGTTAATTGAGTTTTAATAAACCGCATAAGGAGAGTTGTTATGGAAAAATCAATACAAAATGCTGTGCTTGAGCAGGCTGGAAAATACAACAGTTTTTATATTTATGACGAAAAAACAATACTTGAATATACTAAAAGGCTTAAAGACAGCTTTAAGGGAGTTAAATTTTTGTACTCTGTAAAAAATAACCCATACATAAATGTTGTTAAAACAGTGTTTGCTCAGGGCTTGGGAGCAGATGCCGCTAGCTTAAATGAGGTTCTGCTTTCTGAAAAACTTGGTCTTAAAGAAAAAGAAATTTACTATTCCGCACCGGGAAAAACGGAAAATGATATTAAAGGCGCTTTAGGAAAGGCCGTAATTACTGCTGACAGCTTAAACGAAATAGAGCTTATAGACAAAGCTGCAAATGAAAAAGGTATTGTTGCCCAAATAGGTGTTAGAATTAATCCGGATTTTGGTTTCTTCGGTGGCAAAGGTGCACCATCTAAATTCGGTATAGAGGAATATCAGCTTTTTGATAATGCCGAAAAAATAAAGAGCCTTAAAAACATTAAAATAACAGGAATACATGTTCACCTTCATAGCCAAGAGCTTAATATCGAGCTTTTAAAGAAATATCATTCTAATATGTTTGATTTGGCAAAAAGGGTATGTGAAAAACTTGGTACTGAGCTTGAATTTATAAACTTAGGCTCAGGTATAGGTATACCTTATGCTAAAGATGACAAAGAAGTAGATGTTAAAGTATTAGGCGAAAACTTAAATGAGCTTTGCTCAAGATTTAAAGAAGAATTTAAAAATACACAGATTTTTGTGGAAACAGGCCGCTATGCTGTGGGTAAAAGCGGATACTACGCATGTAAAGTTGTGGATAAAAAAGTGTCCTACGGAAAAACATTTATTATACTTTCTTCAACACTTAACGGTTTTGTGCGCCCGGCAATGGCACATATTATTGAAAAATACGCTGTTGATGAGTTCCCTGCTGAAAGTGAGCCATTTTATACATGCAAAGATGCTTTTGGTTATATAGTTCTTAATGAAAGCAATAAAACAGAAAAAGTAACTCTTTGCGGAAGCTTATGTACATCTACCGATATTATAGAGGAAGATATTGAGCTTAAAGAAATGAATATAGGCGATATGCTTGTTATGACAAACGCCGGAAGCTATGCTTCGGTTATTACGCCTTATCAGTTTGCTTCTTTGCCAAAAGCCGCTCAGCTTATGCTTAAAGCCGATGGCAGCGTTATTAATGCTGAAGAATAATTACTTTTTTAATAAAAATAAAAGCCGCTTCTATAAGCGGCTTAAATTATTTTAAAATATGATTTTCATCTGATATAGCAGAAAAAATAGTACTGCATATTGTATTTACATTATTTTTCCAGTTAGTGCATATTTGAATAGCTTGGGATTTGGTAGGAACAACAACATCAAGCTCCATAATTCTGTTGCCGTCAAGGCCGCATACTTCACATTTAACAAGGTATTCTCCATTAATTTCTGGGAAATAGTTAGCTGATATTTCGTATTCGCTTTTAATGCGCTGTTTATTGTTAAGTATATACTCATTGGCAGCACTTAAAAGCCATTCAGTAATGCGGTTTTGGAAAAAGCCTAAAACTGTAGTACCTTCTTTTGTAATATTGTAGCGTGTAGCACCGTTTTCCGTTGTAGATTCAAGATACTGCGAGTCTGTCAGCTCCATAAGGCACTGCTGAACACTTATGTAGTCCATAATATTTCTGTCCATAGCAAACTGGCATATATCATTATTGGATAGGGACACGCCCATTTTGCTTAAAAGGTAAAGTATTATTAACTTGTTTTCGGCCAGTTTGTTATCCTGAAGCAAAATATATTCCTCCCTAAAAAATATAAAAATATTATATAATATTTTTCGACAATTCTCAACTGTAAAGCAGATGAATTTTTAATAAAGGAATTGTTTTATGTGCATAATCGGCCCTGAACTATGTTTTTTTCTCTAATTTTACGTGTTATGGTATTAAGCACCAGTCTTTTGTTTAATATCCATTTTGGCTCAATTAAAATATCTTTAGGTCCATCACCTGTAAGGCGGTGTATAACTACATCTTTGGGTATATACTCAATTAAGTTGGTTATAATGTCTGTATATTCATCAAGTGTAAAAAGCTTAAAAGGTTCTTTTAAGTACATCTGCGCAAGAGGAGTTCCTTTAAGAATGTTCAGCATTTGAAGCTTAATGCCTTTTATGCCGCAGGCACAGGAATATTTTACTGAATTAACCATGTCTGTGTAGCTTTCACCGGGAAGGTTAAGTATTATGTGGCATACGGTGTCTATTCCGGCGGAATTTAGGAGCTTAACGGCATTTTCAAAAACAATGTTTTTGTAGCCGCGGTTTATAATTACTGCTGTTTTTTCGTTTGAAGTTTGCAGACCAAGCTCCACACATACATATGTTTCTTTTGAAATTTCTTTAAGCAGATTGATAACTTTTTCATCTATACAGTCGGGCCGAGTGGCTATATCAAGGCCTACAACGTCTTCTTGAGCTATGGCTTCTCTATACCGTTTTTCTAATATTTCAACAGGAGCATATGTATTTGTAAAAGCCTGAAAATAAGCTATATAAAGAGCTTTAGGCCATTTTTTGCTTAAAAGCTCTTTTTGGCTTTTTATTTGTTCTGCTATAGATTGGGTGCGTTTTGCCGCAAAGTCCCCACTGCCTTTTTCACTGCAAAATATACAGCCGGTACTGCTTATTTTTCCATCGCGGTTAGGGCAAGTAAAGCCGCCGTCAAGTGAGAGTTTTATTACTTTCTGACCAAACTTGGTTTTTAAATAATTGTTTAAAGAGTAGTATAATTCTTTATTTTCAGCCATTTTTATGTTCCTTTTAATATCTAATGAATACATGAGATAATGTAAATGTGTGATTATATTTTTACAAACAAAAGCTCAAAGGTAAATTTTAATATGTAAAATATATCAGAAATTTTAGAAAAACGCAAAAAAACTATTGTTATTTAAAAAGAAAGTGCTTATAATTTACCTAAATTGAAACAGATAATTAATTTAAGAAGATTAATATAAATTTATATAAATTAAGGGGGATTACGTTATGTCTTATGTAGACAGAGTATTGGAAAACTTAAAAGCTAAAAACGAAGCTCAGCCTGAGTTTATACAGGCGGCTACAGAGGTTCTTAACTCCTTAAAGCCATTGCTTGACAAAGATGACAAATATGAGAAGAATGCTATTCTTGAAAGAATAACAGAGCCTGAAAGACAGATTATGTTCCGTGTTCCTTGGGTAGACGATAACGGCAACATTCAGGTAAACAGAGGTTTCAGAGTACAGTTTAACAGCGCTATCGGACCTTACAAAGGCGGTTTAAGATTCCATCCTTCAGTAAACCTTGGTATTATCAAATTCCTTGGTTTTGAGCAGATTTTCAAAAACTCTCTTACAACACTTCCTATTGGCGGCGGTAAAGGTGGTTCAGACTTTGACCCTAAGGGAAAGAGCGACAGAGAGATTATGGCTTTCTGCCAGAGCTTTATGACAGAGCTTTACAGACACATTGGTCAGGATACAGACGTTCCTGCTGGTGATATTGGTGTAGGCGGAAGAGAAATTGGTTACCTTTACGGCCAGTACAAGAGAATTACAGGTCTTTACGAAGGCGTTCTTACAGGTAAGGGTCTTACATACGGCGGTTCTCTTGCTCGTACAGAGGCTACAGGCTATGGTCTTGTTTACCTTACAAACGCTATGCTTAAAGCTGCAGGTAAGAGCTTTGAAGGTAAGACAGTTGTAATCTCCGGTTCAGGTAATGTTGCTATTTACGCTTGCCAGAAAGCTCAGCAGTACGGCGCTAAAGTTGTTACAATGAGCGATTCTACAGGCTGGATTTATGATAAAAACGGTATTGACCTTGATACAATGCGCGAAATTAAAGAGGTTAAGAGAGGCCGTTGCAAAGATTATCTTGAAAAACATCCAGAAGCTGAATACCATGAGGGCAAAGGCGTTTGGACAGTTAAATGCGATATCGCTCTTCCTTGTGCAACTCAGAATGAGCTTAACGAAGAAGACGCTAAGACACTTGTTGCTAACGGATGCTTTGCTGTAGGCGAGGGCGCTAACATGCCTTCAACACTTGAGGCTATTGATGTATTCCTTAAAGCAGGTATTCTCTTTGCTCCTGCTAAGGCTGCTAATGCCGGTGGTGTTGCTACATCAGCTCTTGAAATGAGCCAGAACAGCGAAAGACTTAGCTGGACATTTGAAGAAGTTGACGCTAAACTTAAAGGCATTATGGAAGGCATTTATGAGAACATGGCTTCTGCAGCTAAAGAATTTGGCTGCGAAGGCAACTTTGTAGTAGGTGCTAACATTGCAGGCTTCCGTAAAGTAGCTGATGCTATGATTGCTCAGGGCGTTTGCTAATTATTAAATATAAAATTAAAGACACCGTTTATACGGTGTCTTTTTTATGTTTTATTATTGATTGTGAGGGTATATTATTTGCTGTTTAAATGTTTTTCAGAAATTTCCATAATAAAAAGCACAGAATAGTAATTAATGAAGCAAAAACGAAAGTTATTATAAATATTCGTATAAAATCCAGAATACCAAAAGTTCCCAAATGTTTAAAAAATTGTACGGAGGTAGAAATAAAGCTGCAAATAAAGCATAAAATTAGTAAATTTTTCAAACTGTATTTCATATAAATCACCACTTGTTTTTAACAGGTATTTATTGGATTTATTTTTAAATATACAGAAGTTAACTGATATATAAAAATTGCCGCGGAAAAACCGCGGCAAAATTAGTTTTATTCAACAATCTTTTTAAGCTCATCAATAAGCATTTTGTTATGCTCCGGCGAAAGTATGCAGAACCTTAAATATGATTCATCAAGGAATGTAAAGCTTGCGGCGTCGCGGATAAGCATTTTTTTCATTATCATTTTTTCAAATATCTCAGCGGCGTTTGTTTTGTCTGTAAGCAGTTTTAAAAGTATAAAGTTTGCACTGGACTCATAAGCCTTTATATTTTTCCATGTTTTAAACTCATCAAGAGCTTTTCTTCTTTCGCTTGTTATTAATTTCCATGTTTTTTCGTTAAATTCCTTGTCAGAGAACATTCTCTCTCCAGCAAAAGCGGCTAATATATTAACTGACCAAGGGTTCTGGTTTTTAGATAGCATTTCATGGAAAGCTTTACTGCTGGATATGCCATAACCAAGGCGCAGGCCAGGAGCAGCAAAGAATTTAGCTGTACCACGTATAACAAATAAGTTATCATATTTTGAAGTAAGAGGAATAGCACAAATTTCTTTTAAATTGTCGCTAAACTCTATGTATGTTTCATCAACCATAACGGCAGTATTATTCTTTTTGCAATGAGCAAGTATTTCTTCAAGCTGACAAACTGTTATTGCCGTGCCTGTAGGGTTATTAGGGTTACACATAATAAAAAGGTCAATATCCGGTGTAAGTGCCTTAACAAGGCTGTCAATATCAGCCTCAAAATTGTTTTCTTCTTTTAAAGGAAAGTACTCAAACTTACTGCCAGAAACTTTAAGCTCATTTTCATACTCAGAATAAGCTGGTCCAAGTATTATAGATTTTTTTGCATTAACGGATTTAATAAATACTGAAATAAGTTCTGTAGAGCCGTTACCAACTTTAATGTTCTCGTAATCGGCACCTGTATAAGCGGCTATACTTTTTCTTAAAGCAGTATAGTTTTTATCTGGATATACAGATATTATATCAAGGTTTTCAGCCAATGCTTTTTTTACGCTTTCAGGAAAACCTAAAGGGTTTATATTGCCGCTGAAATCAATAATTTCTTTTTTTGGTATACCATATTTTTTTTCAATGGCGTCAAGGTCTCCGCCGTGCATATGAACAAGTTTTTCCATTTATAATACCTCCTCTTTTGTATACAATGCTAAAACTCATCGCTTCTTTCGCGCTGGGTTATATCATGGCTTTGTCTGTAAAGCCTTGGGTATACAGCCTTTTTATCTGCAGGCAGTATGCCTGAAGAATTAATTACTAAGTCTAAACTTTTGTCAAAACCGTCAGAATATACCATTTGGCCGCCATTTTCAATGCCTAATGAATAAAGGGTAACGCTTTCTGCCGAGTTTATGGTTTTAAATGCTGAGCTTGGAGCATATACGTTGTTTTTATACTCAAAACTGTATTTTTTGGAGTCGGAAAAGCCGAAATACATTACAATTTCGTTTTTCAGGCTTTCTAATGTACTGTTGCAGTCAAGCTCAAGTATTTTCCACATGTTGGCGTTGTTTTTAAATGAAACTTTAAGGCTGTATATATTTTTGGCCTTTGATTTTTTAATTGCCGACGATTGAAGCATATTTAAAAATATACGGTAAGCGTTTACTACTTCTTTAATATCATCTTCGGTTAAAGGGCCATTTAAAGTATAACTAAGGTAATTATCCTGTCTTTTACCTAATAAATCAACCCCTTTATCGGTAAGAACAAAATAATTAGGCGGTGCAAAAAGCTCAACCGAAAGGTCACAGTCAGCAGTAAGAACTGGCCTTAAATAATCATAGTCCTCAAAAAAACTGTAAGGGGATGCATAGTATGGGCTTATAATACCCATATAACAGCCCAAAGGTGTTATAAGCCATTTATCTATTAATATGCCCATATAAAGTACTGAGGAGACAAGAGCCTCATCATCTTCGCTTAATGTACTTTGAGTTCCAATTTCAGCTATTTTATCAAAATCAAAGCCCATAAGTGAATAAATATATGCAAATATTGAATCTGTAACACAGGAAGACGATATAATTTCGATTATGTCGTCAGCATGAAAAACGTTAATTGGAGCCTGTGTTTGAAAGGCTGTTTTTTCAATAAAAATTTCAACTGCATTTTTAAGCAGTGTTTTATGCGCCTCAATAGGACTTAAAGCAAAAAAATCGTTGTATGCCGAATCATTCTTTTGATACTTAACAGTATTAATAGAAGGCATTTTTTGTATTAAGCCCAGTCTTTGTGCCATTATTGCTAAATATGAGGCGTAATATCCGTCTTTAATAAAAATTCCACCTAATTTATTTGACAAATCATACATATCGTTAGGATTTTCAAAGCGTATTTCACCAGCCGGAGAACAGTGGGCACACAGGGTTTTTATATCATTAATAAAAAAACTATCGGACAAAGTATCTTTTACACTGTGTAAAGTCCAGCCTTGGGTCTTGGGATTATTATTATCCTGTATGGTAAAGGCTGCATATTTTTCCGAAAGTGATTTAATAATGTTAGCTGGTGTAAGAGGTGTATCGTCTATAAGTGCCGAATAAAACCATTTCTTAAATAAAGACGGGCAGATTTTATTGAGCATTTCTGTTTCATCTTTTTCCGACAACTCTTTAAGTTTATTAAATTCATCAATAAAAACATTAAAAACTTCTAAAATTAGTTTCTCATTAAAAACGGTTGGGTTTATACTCATATTTTTCTCCTTATCTTTGCAATACCTATATTTTATCAGATAATACCGATTTTACAAGCTGAAAAGGCATATTGTAAGAAAGACTCATAATTGACGGTTAGGTTAATTATGATAATGGACTATAGAGCAGTTAATTTTATGTTATAATTGCATAAAATATAAAAATGATTTTTTTACAACTTTTTCTACAAAAATTAGTTTTTTTATGGCTTTTTGAGTTCACAATATATATGATATAAAAATTTACGGGAAAAATTTGTATAGTTTTAACTTGCAAAATAAAGCTATTTAGTGTAAAATATGAATAAATTTGTGAGACAGGCGTGATGTTAAACTTAAACCAAGATAAGTTATAAATATTATGCCACGGAAGCAGCTCACACAAATTAAGCTGTTTGATTAATGAAAACGTTCTTACGTTTTATGTGCAATGAGGGTTTGCATATCAAGTTAGTTTTAAACAGTCTTTTTTTTGCCATAAAGCGATATGGTTTCACACTGCCAGTTTGCTTAATGCTTCCAAAAAAAATAAGGGTAAAAAATTTTAGGAGGTTTTTAAATGAAAAAGAGAGTTTTAGCAATTGCAATGGCTACACTTCTTTGTGCAGGTGTATTTGCTGGATGTAGTTCTAACGATAGTGGTTCAGCATCAGGCTCAGGTTCAGCAGCAGCTTCAGGCTCAGCTTCAACATCAGCAGCAGCTTCAGGCTCAACAGCGGCTACTGGCGATGCAGAATATGCTATGATTTCCGGTACATCTGTACCTGATACACATCCATACGCTTTAGGTATGAATAAGATTGGTGAACTTGTAAGCGAAAAAACAAACGGCGCTG